>JAPOYQ010000665.1:2692-3377 GCA_026706505.1 Gemmatimonadota bacterium | reverse complement strand
GCCGTTCTCAGGAAGGAGCTCGAGCTCGACGCCTTAGTCTTCGTCGAACTGAGGCACTTACAGGCGCGGATGATGCCCATGTCGCCCACGCCCTACGGCATGTCGCCCAATCCCGGCATAGACCTGACGATAGATCTCAAGGTCAGCCTGATCAACCTCAATACCAATCAAGTCTGGCAGCAGGGGGGCACGCAGCGCAATTACCAACCGGTGCAACTACAGCTCTTCGGCGGCAACAAACAAGGAGAGCGAGCGTCAACTGCTCGTGGCCCTTGCCCGCCCACTGCAACGCTTCCTCTTCCGCATCGCCCCGCCGCCCAAGCCGCAGACCCGCCACTTCGATCTAGGCGGCGACTAAAATTCTAATAGGGCGCTTATGGGCATTCGCTACGTCGATCTACCCATATTTTCAGAAACTCCTCCGGCGTTGCAATGCTCACTCCTAGCTGTGGGAAGTCGTTCGGATTGCGCGTGATAAGAACTTGGGCACCAACTCGAATGGCAGAATGGAATTGGATGGCATCCTCGAAATCATCGCAGGCTGAGTCGATGGCCTGATTGATAATTTTGGCATCAGGAGCCACGGAATCGAATGTATCCCGCAGCAGTTTCAATACTTTTTCGGCCTTTGTTTTGCTTTCGGCTTTGCGAACGATGTAGTAAATGTTGTTAAAGCTAATGGCTG
>JAPOYQ010000665.1:0-2682 GCA_026706505.1 Gemmatimonadota bacterium | reverse complement strand
CCGTAATTTCTCCGCGCTCGGCCAGCGTCCAAACGTATGCAGAAGCTCGATAGTGGGGTTCACGGCGCGTGAGTACATCCAGCAGAACATTGGTGTCCACCAGCGCGATCACTACCGTACCCCGTACTTTTCAGCAAGCGCGTTTTCGAGCAACTCGCTCTCCGTGCGATCCGTTGGCAACTTCACGATTCCGGATGCACTGAGCGCAATCGGGCCTAAGGTGTCTTTGGGATCGCATTCTTGGTCAATCGTGCGAAAAAGCCGGACGAAAAGTGCCGAAACGCTGGTTTTCTTTTTCGCTGCGATCCGCTTGGTCTCGGCGATAACTTCTTCCGGTGCGCTCAGGGTTAGCTTTTTGACGGCCATCTTAGCCTCCTATTAGACTGCATTTATACGTATTATTTTTTTGAAAAATTACGTAATTTTAAATCCAAGTGTCAAGCATATCAAAAGACAAAGGAATAACGGGGCCTAAATCGGCTAATTTTAGGCATAAAAAAGCGGAGGGCCACGAAAGGACCTCCGCTTTTTTGTGCGTTTCTGATAGAAAAATCAGCGCCGTCGCTTCTTGGGCTTGGCCGACTTCTTTGCCTTTGTCGCAGACGATTTGGAGGCTGGTGCCGACGTCGTCGCTGTGGACGCTTTTGGCGTAGGCGCACTCGGCGGAGTGCTGACCGAAGACCGCGGCGTAGGCGTAGGCGCATTGCGCACCCGAGGCTCTACCCGCCTCTGCCACACTTCTTCTTCGCGGCGCTGTATTTCGGTAGCCCTTGCCGGGTCGGCAATCGTCGGCGTCGTATTCAGCCGGCTCGCCGCGCGCAAATCGTCGAGCTGGCGCGTGCTGACCAGTTCATAACCTGGCGGCACGTAGTAACCTCCCGAACTCCGATAGTACGGATCGTAGCCGTAACTATAGGGGCCATAGCCGCCATAGTAGGAAGGGTAACCGCCGTAGTAGTAGGGATAGTAGCCAGAGGTAGGATAATAGCCACCATAGCCACCATAGCCACCATAGCCACCGTAGTAGCCGCCATAGCGACCATAGCCGCCGCGCACACCCGGATAGCGATAGAGATCGTCCATGTAGTCGCGGTCGTCGAACTTGCCAATCGTCGGGGCCTCGACATCGCGGCTCTTGGCGCGGACCAGGTCCTCGTCGTGCAGGCTGGCCGTTTCGTATGGGCTGCTGAGCACCGTGTAACAGCCGCTGGTCATCAGCGCAGTTAGCGACAGGGCCGAGCACAAAATCAAAGCCTTCGTTTTCATGGACTTAACTCCCTCCTTGAGGAACGTTAAACTCGTTTCTCGACTTGAATATACACAAACCGGCAACAGGAGCAAAAAATAAAAACTAAAAGTTGTATCCCAAGCCGACGACTAGGCGATTGATCGCGTAATCCTCGCTAAGGACGTTGTCTGAATATTCGCCTGAGTATTCTTCTACTTGCTTAAATGCACCCCGCACCCAAGCTATATCTATTTGCATGGCCTCGTCGATCAATATCCCGGCCCCGAGGGTGATAAAGCGCCGATCATCCTCAATGCGAATGGGCGGATCGTCGGAGTCGGGGTCGCGCGGGCCGATAAAGGGAACCGGGTCCACGAAGTAGCCTGCCCGCAAATCCAGCGCGACGACCGGCACCTGGTACTCGACGCCAAAGTGGTAGCGCAAGACGTCTCTGTACTGAGTCTCAAACGAGGTATGAGCGCGCAAGCCATGTTCATCGGCCCCCTTGTACTCGCTCTGGGACCACTCGGCCAAATGCAGGCTGCCCGCCAGCGTCAGGCCCGGCAGGGCCTCGGCCGAAGCGCCCACGCCGAACTCAAAAGGTAGCGCGAGTTCGTACGTGTTGCTGACTTCCTCGTCCGGAATTTCCTCTACAGTCCCGTCGTCGTACTCGACCGAACTGTAACCCGTATCGAGGGGGGATCCGCGATAAACGTAGCGAATTTTTTGCGTCCCCCCAGTGGCAAACGTCGCTCCCAACCTGTAGCGGGGCTCGTCGCGCGGCGTGCGCAGCATCGCGCCCAAGACGGCATACGGGGTCCACTTATATTCGTCTGTAATGGTATCGCGCGCGCGAAAGCGCCGCTCGTGGAATACGTCCTCTGAATCCGCCCAGTCAAATTCATTGACGGCCTCGTCTTCGCCGCTGACCAAGCCCAAGGTCGCGCCCAGTGAAACAGCCGGCGATACGTCGATGGCAGCGGACACGCCCGCCAAAGCCAACTCGCCCTCGTGCTGGAAAGCGTGGTCAATGGCAAGGCTATCGCCATAGCTGTAGCCTTTTTGATTGAGGCTCCAATCGAAGTCCTTGATGCGGGTAAAGCCAGCCGCCAAGACCAAGCTGCCGCGATAGACCGGATAGGGATAGACAAAGCCCAGCGAGCCAAAGCGCGTATTGGTCAGCTCGCTTCTCCCGTCAATGCCGTTGAAAATCGAGTCGTTGGCGCGGCTATTGCGCAGAAAAGACACCTGCACCTCGCGCCGCTGCATCTGGGCCAAACCCGCCGGATTCCAGTACATGGCCGTGAAATCGTCCGCCATCCCAACAAAGGCACCACCCATCCCCATGGCCCGCACCCCTACCCCGGCAAAGTTGTCGATGGCTCGCTCCTCCTGAGCCACCGCGCCACGGACCCACACGCAAACCACAGCAACAGCCAGCATCTTCATCGGAA
>JAPOYQ010000195.1 GCA_026706505.1 Gemmatimonadota bacterium | reverse complement strand
CTGAGGCTCGACGCGGCGTACCACCCCGTAAGCCAAGCCTTTCAGATCCCGGCCCGCTTAGGCAAAATCAACCTGATAGACCAGCGCTTCATCGCCCGCGCCCATGCCCACAACGTCCAAGTCCATATCTGGACCATCAACGATCCCAATGCCATGCAGCGCTACCTCGACTTAGGCGTCGATGGACTAATCACCGACTATCCCGACCGCCTACTACGCATCCTGAATCGCCAGCCCACAGAGGAGACATCATGGGCGACCCAATAGCCCTGAACGTACAACACCTGACCAAAACTTACGGCACGGGGCCAAACGCCCTAACCGTCCTCGACGATGTGAGTTTCGCCCTCGCGACCGGATCTACCTGCGCGGTCGTCGGCCCCTCGGGCAGCGGCAAAACCACGCTGCTGGGATTGTGCGCTGGGCTGGATCGCGCCAGTTCGGGATCGGTCGCGCTCGACGGCGTGGATTTAGACGGTCTCGACGAAGACCAGCGCGCGCACCTCCGCAGCGAAAAGGTCGGCTTCGTCTTCCAGACTTTCCAGCTCATCCCCACCCTCAGCGCCCTCGAAAACGCCATGGTGCCGCTCGAATTGCGCCGCGAGCCAAACGTCCGCGAGCGCGCCGTCGATCTCCTCGACCGGGTCGGCTTGGGCGACCGACTGCACCACTACCCAGCGCAGCTTTCAGGGGGCGAGCAGCAGCGCGTGGCGCTCGCGCGGGCCTTTATCAACCGTCCCGCGCTCCTCTTTGCAGACGAGCCTACCGGCAACCTCGACGACGGCACCAGCGGCAAAGTGCGGGACTTGCTCTTCAGCCTCAACGAAGAATCCGGTGCCACCCTAATTTTGGTCACCCACGATCTGACGCTGGCTCGCCTCACCCAGCGAATCATCCGCCTCCAAGGCGGCCGAGTGGCCGACGATCAGCTAGTCCCATGATGGTCTGGCTCGGCAAAATGGCCTGGCGCGACAGCCGCAGCCACCGCCGCAAACTGCTGCTTTTTACTTCTTCGATCTCCATCGGCATCGGTGCGCTCGTCGGCTTGAGCAGCCTCAGTTCCACCCTGCAAGAGGCGATGGACCAACAAGCTGCCGAGCTTTTAGGTGCCGATATGGCGCTGACGAGCCGCCAGTCCTTCACGCCCGCCACCGAGGCACTCATCGACTCGCTCGGCGGCGTTCAGGCGCGCCAGGTTGCCTTCAATTCCATGATTTACCTGCCCAAGACCCAGAGCACCCGCCTCGCTCAGATCCGCGCCCTTGCTGGCCCTTTTCCCTTTTACGGCGAGTTAAAAACGGCACCAGCCTCCGCAGCGCAGAGCTTCCGCACCCAGCCCCATGCCCTCGTCGACGAGGCACTCATGTTGCAGTTTGGCGCGGCAGTCGGCGACTCGATCAAGATCGGCGACACGGTCTTTTGCATCGGTGGACGGCTCCTGCGCATCCCCGGCGAGAACGCCCTCTTCAGCGACATCCAGCCGCGCGTCTATATCCCGATGTCCTACCTCGACGACACTCACCTGATCCAACGAGGCAGCCGGGTCACCTACACCGCCTTCTTCCGCTTTGCCGAGCGGGATGTCCAGGCAATAGCCAAGTCCATCCGCCCACACACCCGGGGCGACCGCCTACGACTCGAAACCATCGAGAGGCGCAAAGCGCGCCTCGGCCGCACTCTCAACAACCTCTATCGCTTCTTAAACCTCGGCAGCTTTATCGCCCTCCTACTCGGCGGCGTGGGCGTGGCCAGCGCCATCCACACCTATACGCGGCAGAAACTGTCCACCGTCGCCGTGCTGCGCAGCCTCGGTGCCACGGCCCGTCAGACCGTCTTGATCTATCTAATCCAAGCCGGGGGCATGGGCTTGATCGGCTCACTCATTGGTGCCCTGCTCGGCGTCGGAGTCCTCTACCTGCTCCCCACCGTCCTCGCCGATGTGCTACCCCTCCAGGTCGAGCCGAGCTTTGATTTCCTCGCCGTCTTGGAGGGCCTCGGTCTCGGCCTCGGCCTATCGCTGCTGTTTGCCGCCCGGCCGCTGCTGGCCATTCGCAAGACCTCGCCGCTCTTGACCCTGCGGGCCTCCTTTGAAGACGACCAACCGGCCGACGGCGGGTGGCTGCGCTGGGCTTTGTATGTGGGAATCGTCTTGATAACCGCGCTCTTTGCCTACCGACTCACCGACCGCTGGCCGCTAGCCATTGGCTTTGTCGGCGGAGTTGGAGCCGCCTTTGCGCTCCTAACGCTTACGGCCCGCGCAATCATCTACGGCACTCGGCGGTTCTTTCCCGCCTCTTGGAGCTATATCTGGCGTCAGGGCCTAGCCAACCTCTACCGCCCTAACAACCAGACTACGCTGCTGATGTTGGGCCTCGGGCTGGGGACTTTCCTTCTCAGCACTCTGTTCCTAACCCAGACCAACCTGCTGTCCTACATCAAAAGCGTCGGCTCCGACCAAAACCCCAACGTCGTGCTCTTCGACATCCAAACCGATCAACGCCAAGGGCTAAACGACCTCGTCGCCGGGATGGATCTGCCGCTGTTGCAACAAATGCCCATCGTCACCATGCACATCCACAGCGTCAAAGGCCAACCCGCCCGCGCCATACTCCGCGATACCACTAGCAACCGACGCCGACGCGGCAACTGGGCCTTGCGGCACGAGTATCGCGCAACCTATCGCGATTTCCTCACCGAGACCGAAGAGATCGTCGCCGGCACGTGGCGCAATCAACCCGCGGGCGACACCCTCTACGTCTCCTTGGAAACAGGCGTCGCCTCCTCCTTGGGCGTTGGCGTTGGCGACTCGCTGACCTTTGACGTTCAAGGAGTCCCGATCGATGTGGTCGTCGGCAGTCTGCGCCAAGTCAACTGGCAGCGCATTATGCCCAACTTTTTGGCGGTCTTCCCGCCCGGCATCCTTGAACCCGCGCCGCAATCCCACGTCCTCGTCACCCGCGCCGCCACTACCGAGCAAATGGCCGCCCTGCAGCGGGCCACTGTGCATCGATTCCCCAATGTCTCGGTCATCGATCTCGGCAGCATTCTCAGCACCGTCGATACCATTCTCGACAAGGTTTCGCTAGTAGTCCGCTTTATGGCCTTTTTCAGCGTCTCCGTTGGCCTGATCGTGCTCGTCGGCGTGATTGCCAGCAGCCGCTACCAACGCATCGAGGAAAGTGTCTTGCTCAAGACTTTGGGGGCCAGTCGCCGCCAAGTGGTAGCAATCATGGCGCTCGAATATCTGTTTTTGGGAGCCTTTGCCGCGGCGACGGGAGTGATCTTGTCGCTAGGGGGCGTCTGGGCCTTGAACCGCTATCTCTTTGAGATCGGCTTTGCGCCCGACTACCTGCCCGTGATCCTCGCCTTTGCGGTGGT
>JAPOYQ010000065.1 GCA_026706505.1 Gemmatimonadota bacterium | reverse complement strand
AATATATCTGGACAAATAATAGACAAATTATTACAATAAATTAGACAATGGACGGCGAAAGAGGCTCCATAACCTTTACAATAGGAGGAAATCGCATGAATATCACCCGCATTGCCACACTCATGGCGCTGGCACTCTCGTCTTGGGCAGGCCCAGCCCAAGCCCAGGACGACGAGGATATCGTCGGTGTTGCCATCGGGGCTGGCACTTTTAACACGCTGGTCGCCGCGGTTCAGGCCGCGGAACTAGTCGATGCGCTCAAGGGTGAAGGCCCCTTCACTGTCTTTGCCCCCACTGACGAGGCCTTCGCCGCTTTGCCAGAGGGCACCATCGAATCGCTGCTGTTGCCCGAGAATAAGGAACTGCTGATCTCGATCCTGCTTTATCACGTCGTCTCTGGTTCGGTCTTGGCCGCCGACGTAGTGGGACTGGATTCGGCTACCACCCTCAATGGTGCCTCGATCGATATCAGCGTCAGCGACAGTGGCGTGATGATCAACAATGCCACTGTCGTCCAAGCTGACGTGACCGCCAGTAATGGGGTAATCCACATCATTGATGCGGTGCTCCTGCCTCCGCCTGCTACCGCTGTCGAGAGCAGTACTTGGGGTACGGCCAAGCAGCAAGCTCGTTAAACCAGCGAACCAGACGAAGAAGGCCGCAGCGAATGTCCTTTTTTGCTACGGCCTTCTTCGCTTTGCCACGAAGACGCGGGAGATTGTGGAAATGGGCAGAAATCGCTTGTTTGCTGTGCCATGGAATCGACGCCGGGACATTCTATCAAAGTAGTAGTGCGGCGGACCGGGCTTTCGGCCCATGTCATCCGCGTCTGGGAAAAGCGCTATCAAGCCGTGGTGCCCGCGCGGTCGGCGACCAATAGACGGCTTTATTCGGACGAGGACATCGCGCGCCTACAATGGTTGCAACAGGCAGTACAGGCCGGACATAGCATTGGCCGCATCGCCCATCTTTCCACGCCCGAGCTGATGAAGCTGGTCCGCGCTGAGCAAGCAGCGGCACCGTTGGCTCAGAGGCCGACCGATGAAGAGGACGAGAAAAAAGACCCCGGCGAATTCCTCGAACGAGCCTTAGTCGCAGTGCAAGGGCTAGACGCAGTCTCGCTCAAAGAGCAATTGGTTCGCGCCTCCATAGCGTTGAGCCAGCAGCATCTGCTCGAAGAAGTGGTCCAGCCGCTTATGGAGCGGATCGGCCAGATGTGGCAGGAAGGCACCTTGAGAGTATCCGACGAACATATGGCTTCGGCCGTGGTGCGCAGCTTTATCGGCAACATACAGGCCAGTTTCCAAGTATCGGGGGCCGCTCCCCACGTCGTCGCCACCACACCCGCAGGGCAATTGCACGAGATGGGAGCTTTGCTCGCTACGGTCGTGGCCACGTCAGAGGGCTGGAATTCGACGTTTCTGGGCCCCAACCTACCGGCCGAAGAAATCGCCGGAGCCGCCGCGCAAAAGGGTGCTAAGGCCGTTCTCCTCAGCATAGTCTATCCGGGCGACGATCCCCATCTAGGCGGCGAGCTGGTCAAATTGCGCCGTCTGCTGGGCGACGACATAGCCCTGTTGGCCGGCGGCCGGGCCGCCCAGCACTACCGGCTTTTTCTCGATCAGGCTAGAGCCGTTATCCCAGCCAACCTGAGCGATTTGCGCGATTCCTTGCGTCTTTTGCGCCAAGAGACCATATCGGCCCAAGGTTAAAAGCGCCTGATCAACAGGTAAAACAATATCTTCGTCCATCGCCTCTACGCATACACTTTTGCCGCCGAAGGTGAAGAAAACTGGATGGGGCGTTATTTTTTTACCGGCGGCATCATGCCCTCCGAAGATCTACTGCACCACTTCCAGGATGATCTAGTCATAGAGGCGCAACGAAGGGGTAACGGTAGGGTGGATTTAGGGGTTAAAAGGAAGTGGTAGGTGTCGCATTAGCATTTTAAACGGAGAGAGAATGGCAATTATTAGGTATTGGATGGGGGCTCTATTGGTGGCCATGCCCTTGGCGGCTCAGACTCCAGGAGTTACCCTGAGCGGATTTGTGACCGACGCCGACAACGGTGAATCCCTGCCTCTGGCCTCCATTGTCCTGACGCAGGTACAGTTGGGCGCGGCGAGCAATAACAGCGGCTACTACGCCGTCAAAGAGGTCCCAGCGGGGACGTACGAGGTGGTGATTTCGTATATAGGCTACAAAAGCTGGCGCGATACCCTAGCGTTCAGCGACCGAGATGTGCGCTTGGATGTGGCCTTGCAGGTCGAGTCGGTGGATATAGAGGAGATTGTGATCCAGGCCGAGCGCCGCGAAGAGCTAGAGCAGGCCACCCAGAGCAGTTTTATCGCCCTGCAGGTCGAGCCGTTGCAGCAAATGCCGGCCGTTGGCGAAGCCGATCTCCTCCGCAGCTTGCAACTGCTGCCGGGCATCCAGTCGGCCTCGGATGTCAGCAGCGGCCTGTACGTGCGCGGCGGCGGCCCCGACCAGACGGCCATTCTCCTCGACCATATCCCCCTGTACAACCCCTCGCACCTCTTCGGCTTCTTCTCGACCTTCAACCCAGACGCCATCAAGGACGTCCAGCTCTACAAAGGGGCCTACCCGGCGGCGTACGGCCGCACGCTCGGGGCGGTACTCGACGTGAGCAACCGCGAGGGCAACCGACAGCGCTTCAGTGGTCGGGGGGGCATCAGCCTGATCGCGAGCCGCTTGCTGGCCGAAGGGCCGGTCGGGCAAGGCTCGTGGATGATGGCCGGACGCCGCACTTACCTAGAACCCGTGCTCAGCGCCGTCCGCTCTCGCGGGGTGGACATCCCCTTGAACTACTACTTCTACGACTTCAACGGTAAAGTCAACCAGCGGTGGGGCGACGACACCTTTACCGTGAGCACGTACTGGGGCCAGGACGATCTACAATGGGAGGACCTAGAAGACGAGACGTCCTTCGCCTATTTGCGTTGGGGCAACCGCGCCCTGACCACGCGCTGGACGCGGGTGTTTTCGCCGACCCTGTTTGGGCACTTCATGGCCGCCGGCTCGTCGTACGAAAACATCCTCTCGTTTAGTTTCTTCGACACGCCGTTCAGCGTTACCAACAGCATCCGCGATTGGTCGCTCAAAGGCGACGTGGATTACTTCGCTAACCGCGACCACACTCTCACCCTCGGCTTTCTGGCTACCCTGTTCGAGTTCGACTATTCCCAGTCCTTCAACCAAGAAGAAGAGACCTTATACCAGAAGTCGGTGTTAGCCTCAGCCTACGTCCAAGACGAGTGGCAGGCCGGGCCCACCACGCGGCTGCGGCTCGGGGGACGAGGCACTTATTTCAGCGTTGGGGATCGTCTGCACTTTGCGCCGAGGCTGTCCCTCAGCCGCG
>JAPOYQ010000885.1 GCA_026706505.1 Gemmatimonadota bacterium | reverse complement strand
CCATCCTTGCGTCGTCCCGTCGTCGAAATCCCACTTGACCGCCTCGGCGAGGCTGCTCCATAGCACTGCGCATACAACAACGGCGAACTTTAACATGACAACACCTCCATAGAAATTTCCATAAGACGGCGTAGCGAAAAAAGGTCTGATTCCATCGAGTACTAATA
Source organism: Gemmatimonadota bacterium (assembly GCA_026706505.1). The sequence goes on along the minus strand of JAPOYQ010000885.1, from coordinate 3,213 downwards.
GTTGGCGATAGACCGTATCAACAACTTCTCATCAATCGCTCCCTCCACCCGCTTCCAAGCTCCAATAGACCGTTTCGATCCAGCGCCGCGCTGGCACGAAAGACCACTCCCACGACGCCCATTGAGGGTCGAGTCCCTCCGCGCTGATCTGGTCGAGGGACATGCCCGCACTCCGGCGCGTGCGCACGCTATCCGTAGTCTCCACCAACATGCGGTGGTAAGCCTTCAAATCGTCGAGCGTGGCGACCGGGCCGTGGCCGGGGATGATTTTCGCGTCCGCGGGAAGCTGGTCGATGAGCGCGGCGATGTGTTGCGTCAGGGTCTCGACATCGCCGCCGTACTCTAGATCGACGAAGGGGAAGATGCCGTTGAAGAACAGGTCGCCGAGATGGGCGATCTGGGCGTTGACAAAGAATACGGCGATGTCCCCGTCGGTATGGGCGCGGGGAAAGTGAACGGCGCGGATTTCCTCGCCGTTGAAGAACACAGACGCCGACTGCTCAAACGCAATCTCTGGCAAGGCAACCGCCGGCTCGGGCTCAACGTGCCGCTTGCCAAATTCACCGCCTGTCGCCAAGCGTTTGCGGACATTGACGTGGGCCAAAATCGTCGCGTGCTGGCCAAAGGCGCGGTTGCCGCCGATGTGGTCGCCGTGGAAATGCGTGTTGAAGATGTACTCGGGCTGGCCGTCAAAGCGGGCTAGCGCAGCGCGCACCGCATCAGCCTGCGACGCCAATTTATCATCCACCAAAAGAATGCCGTCGTCGCCGACGCAAACCCCGACATTGCCGCCACCGCCTTGCAACACGTACACCGCGTCGCTGAGCTGGTGGAGCGACAGCTCGGCGGTCGCTGGGCTAGCAGCTAACAGTGCCGCGATTAATGGGCAAACATTTGAGAAGCGCATGTTTCTTTACCTTTGTGTGAATGGGAACGGATCACTGATCGCTATTTCTCTCTTCTATCGTCAAGTACCGATTGATCGGCAGGTCGGTAAAAATTTCGCGGTGTTGATCCGGCCAGCGCACTTCGAGCGTATCGACCCGCTTGACGCGCCCCAGCCCAAAGTGGAGGCGGCGGTCCTCGCTGGAGAGGAAACTGCTGCCGCAGATGAGGTCGCGGACCTGCGTCCGCTTGCCAGCGACGAGTCGCGCTCGGGCACCAATGCCATCGCGGTTGCTGCGCGTACCAACCAAGCGCAGGCCCAGCCAATTCCGCCGGTTGCCCACATCGTTGCGCAACAGCGAGGGGCGATCGTCGAGATTGGCCACGAAAACATCCAAGTCGCCGTCGTTGTCAAAGTCGAGCACGTTGGCTCCTCGGCTGACGCGAGGCACCTCAGAGCCGAGTGCGACCAGAGTAAACGTTCCATCGCCAACATTGGCAAAAAGATGATTGGGCTGGGCGTACGCACTGCCGCTGCCGGCACGGTCGATCTGCGAATACACGTGTCCGTTTGCCACCCACAGATCGAGATCTCCATCGTGGTCATAGTCGAAAAAACCCGTACCAAAGCCCACGTGTGCCCATCCCACGCGCCCCAAGGCAGCTTCCGCGCTGACATCCGCAAAGGTGCCATCGCCTTCGTTGCGATAGAGAGTATTGTACTCGTCTTCAAAATGCGTGGCGAGCAAATCGGGGCGTCCGTCGTTGTCGTAGTCGCCCCAAGCTATCCCCATGCTCGCTTGGATTTGTCCGCCGCGGCCATAGGCCAAGCGGGCCGGAAGAGAGCGGTCAGTAAAGCGGCCATCGCCGCGATTGCGATAAAAAAAGTTCGGGCTGGAGTCGTTGGCCACGAATAAGTCGGGCCAGCCGTCGGCATCCGCGTCTGCAAACAGGACGCCCAACCCGTAGCCCGGAGAAGGGTGGTTGAGGAGCGCCCAGGCAGTGATGTCGGCAAACCCGTCGCCGTCGTTGCGATAAAACACATCCGCAGCCCCCATCAATCCCCTCGGGCCGACGAAGACCTCCACCCCCTTCCATTGCGCGCCCAAGCGTTCGACCTCAGTCGAATCGAATACCGCATAGCTCGCCACGTACAGGTCGAGATCGCCGTCGCGGTCGTAGTCGGCCCAAGCCGCTCCCGTGCTCCAATAGGGCGTGGCCACGCCAGCCGCTGCGGCCACATCGACAAAGCGATCGCCGTCGTTGCGGAAAAACAGATTCTCTCGCAATTGCGTCGCGTACAGGTCTTGGTCCCCATCGTTGTCAAAATCTGCGCTAGTCGCACCCATGCCCCAACCAAGGCCCGCGACCCCAAACGCCTCGCCCACATCAACAAAGCCGGTCGAGCCGTCGTTGCGGAAAAGCGCGTGGCTGCCGCCTTTGCCATTAACCCAGTACAGGTCCTGATCGCCATCGCGATCAAAATCGAGCGCGGCTGTGCCGCCGCCTTTGGCCTCGGGGATATAGCCTTTTTCCAAGCTGCCGCTCGTGTGGACGCGGGTCAGGCCGAGTTCAGCGGCCACATCGACGAAGGGTGCAAGCGGCTCGGCTGCAGCACAGCACGCCCACAGGACGCAGAGGCCGCCGGTTATATTTGCGGAAAATGCAGACACTAGAAGCTATCTCAGTCGCTAGCATTTAGGTGCAGAGGCACCTCTTGTAACAGTCGATAGGGTATCGGACGGCCACAAGGCATATAAGATAGCTGCCTAGTACACGCTGGCGACGAGTTTGGTGCTCGTAGTTTGCTCGCCTTCGGCGTCCACTTCCACGCCGACGCGACACACGTACAGTCCCGGCGGCAACAGCCGGCCCTGTCGATCGCGGCCATCCCAAGTCATCCGCTGGACCCCTGCGGCGGTTGCGACCGCCTGCTCGATACGCTGCACCGACTGGCCGTCTAGACCATAGACTTCCAGAACCAACGCCTTGGCTCCCTGCACTTGGAACACCGGAAAGACCAATTCCACCACGTCGTTGATCCCGTCTCCATTGGGAGTAAACGGATTCGACGACGCAGCTACCTCACCTAAAACAGCCTTAGTAAAGGGCGTAAACACGGTCAGACCGCGGCCCGCGTTGACTCCGTTATCCACCCGCTGCCACACTTGGTCGGCCCCTTGTCCTTGCCCGACCTGCACCTCAAAGGCATTGCTCACCAAGTAGAGCGCGCCGGAAAAGCGCAGCGACACGACACCCTGCCCCTGCTCGACCGGCCTGGGCAACTGCACCCACAGCGAATCCGGGCCGGTCGGCAGTCTCTCTAAC
>JAPOYQ010000869.1 GCA_026706505.1 Gemmatimonadota bacterium | reverse complement strand
AGGTGACAGGTTTCTCAATGAGATATCCCTCGACAGCGTTATCCCAGGTAGGCTGCCTATCCGCGCGCCCTCTTAGGTGCCGCCCTCCGATATCCCTACGGGGGTGTGCGCGATATTGAGCATGGCTTCATCAGGGGCCTACGGAAATTGCTGTTTGGATCGTATTTCGCCAGATTCTGGAGCCTTCTTGGCCGCAGCAGTGTAGCGCTGCGGCGTTTTCCTCGATCTGAGGGTTGAGAATTGCTGCGGGGAACTGGTGGGCTGCCTCTGCGGCAATCCGGTTCCGCCACTGCGGTGCGGATGGGCGGTTTTCGGTGGGGCATGTGTGAACGGCACCGGAGTGCCTCCTCGAACAGGCGGCAGTCGGTCAACTGCACTGGGTGGCCCACTTCGGTTTGGAGTCTTCTTTCTGTGGAACACGCGAGCGCAACAAGCTCGAAGGGGACCATGCAAAAGCAGTCCCCGTTCAAGATCCGGTAGCACTGCACTACGCGCAACATGTTCTCGACGGCTTGAAGGGCAGCAGATTCCGTCTCCGATTCGGCTCCTAGCGTCCTATAATCCTTTGTGCGGAAGGCCCCCAGAGCTTCGTGCTCAGCACTCCACATCAAGGGCCAGGTGCCGAGAAATCATGGCTTGTTGGCGTTCGAGACTGGACATGGGATGCCCGCCCTATGCGCTGCACCCGTGCGCTCGGCCCACTCTGTCGAGCAGGGCCGTATACGCAGGTCAAGAGATTTTGGTTCGCGTTTGGCCCAGGCGAAATAGCGAAGAATTGGGAACAACATTGCGGAAACAGCAACTGAAGGCCTTTCTGAAAGAACGGTGGCGAAACTTCGCATACCCATATGGCTGGAAGCGGACGTTTTCGCCCGCAAAGTGGGAATTCAGTGCCAAGATCCTCATTCTGGGGGAGATTCTGGCGGTAGCGGCAGCCATAGCATCTGTATGGATTTCCGAATGGCCTATGATCGCGGCGGCGATCATAGGCAGTTCGACCTTGCTTTGGTATGCCCTAGACCTCGTCTCAAAAGGGGAGGCACCCTTGACGAACCGCTCCGCTCACACGATCAGGCAGGTCATCAGCGCGGTGGAGATGGAGAAACAAGGCGCGGCATTTGATTGGGAGAACATCGACAGGAGAGGCGGGATACTTTCGGACATGACCAACTGGACTCATCTCAGACCAGATCTCAAAGAGATCATGGACAAACATGGTGTTCCCCTAGTAGTTGCGGCTCAGATGCTGCGAGATGAGTAGGGCGCGCCACTCTCCCATGTGATTCCCAATAGGCGAGTGGACGCTCGCCTGCCATCGATCTCTGTGAAGTCTTGAATGGATGGCTCGATAGCGCATCCGCAACAGATTGCCGACCTTGAGGTTGGCCAGGGTGCGGCCAGAGACTTTTATATCTACATTCTCGATGATATGATCGAGAATGTGAGTGTTTCGGCGCCGGCCCTGGTGCCGCTTTTTAGGTCCGACCAGCAGATCCGCCTCCTGGGAGTCCTGTTCGCGGGCGCAGAAGAAGAACTCACCATCGGGGAACTCGCAGCACGCGCAGGCATTGCGCAGGCAACTGCGAGCCGGGAAGTGGCACGCCTCGAAGAGCACGGCCTGGTGGTGACACGCGCAATAGGCCGCAACAGGCTCGTCCGACCCAATTGGCGTCTCCCGTGGGCACCGGAGCTGCGCTCCATCCTGGTGCAGACCGTCGGCGTGCTGGGACGCCTAGGCGAAGCGCTCAGGGAAGTGCAGGGGGTGGACTGCGCCTTCGTGTTCGGCTCGTGGGCGGCGCGCCACCAGGGAGAGCCGGGTCCCTTTCCAAATGATGTCGATGTCGTCGTCATCGGGACGGCGCCGCTGCGGGCGATCCGCCGAGCATGCCGCATGGTGGAGCTGGACCTGCGAGTCGACGTCAACCCTGTTGTGATCGACCCGAAGAGCTGGGACTCCCCGACATCGGAGCCCTTCATTGCCGAACTCAAAGCGCAGCCGCTGGTTCCCATCCCATTTGAGGCCGAGCGTGAAATCTGACTGGCTCGCCGAGGCAATTGCGACCCGTGACATTGAACGGGTCAAAGCCAACTTGGGAGCAGCGGGCGAGCGTGTCAATGATGCCCGACGGCACATTCGCTCGGCTCGGCTGCTCGCCGAGGACGACACAACCCTGGCCATGGCCGCGTGCCACGACGCCATCCGCAAGTCCACAGCGGCCCACATGGCTGCCAACGGCTTTCGGGCGCGCGGCGGCGAGGGCGCTCATCGCATCACCCTCGACTACTTGCGGCATGCCCTAGCTGGCAAGATCGCTCAAGTAGACCTCGTCGAAGCTGACGAAATCCGCCAAGACCGCGCACTCGCCGAATACGGAGACTTTGCCTCAAGAAGGCTCGACGCCGCACATGTCCTGGCAGCAGCCGACGTAGCAGAGCGAATCGTCAACGCGATCGCCAACGCCCTCGCTCCCGAGACGGGCTAACCAGCAAACCGAGTTCAGCGAAGGGTGCCCCGTGATCGCGGCGGCACGTCGGGTGGTCCTGCGACGGCGCCGAGCTCTCGGCATCGTTGGCCGAACAGCGGGCCTCGGCCCCGCCCGGCATCGGCGACCCCGACGAACAACTCCGGGCGGACTGGGCCGAACTAGAACCTCCCGGAAAACGCGAACACCATGGTGCGATCTTGCTAGTGTCACATTTGCACAAGATCAGATTGGATTCGAACGCTGCACTGGCGGCTGAAGCAGCGGTTCTACTCCTCTATAGGGATTCGGAGCTTTGCCGTTTGCCCAGGTCAGCGACCTAGATGAGTCGGTTGTGGCTCCTTGTCCCACACGAGCACCGGCGTGCAAAGCCGGCCCACGCGCTGGCCGCGACTAGCGGGGACCCACTTGCTCTACCACCGCGCCGGGCGGTCTGACCTACTCGAATTCCCACACCATCGTCGGCTCCAGCGACCGGCCTGCGGCTTAGACCGAGCGTCGATTCTCCGCGAGTTACCCATCTCTTGGCGTGGCACCTTCCCGCAGGTGGCGGCCACAAGTTCTCCGACCCCTCCATTTGCCCCGACGATGCTGTTTGAAATCCAGCCTGGTCCGTCGCGAAGTGTCAGGCACACCTCATGCGACCGGTGTTTTGAAAGTCTGGTTCTGGTTCCGACCGGATCAAGGTGTGTTTGCGACCGGTTGCGACCGGTTCGGTACTGCACAGTGGTGGGTATGGAAACCGATATTCGTGATCGCCATGAGACCTTGTTGACCCGTCGGCAGGTGGAGGCGCGTTGCTGTTTGTCTGCCAGTTCGATCTACCGGTTCATGCGTGCTGGGCTGTTTCCCGAGCCGATCCGCGTCGGCCGGCGCGCCGTGCGCTGGCATGTTTCGGAGATCG
>JAPOYQ010000329.1 GCA_026706505.1 Gemmatimonadota bacterium | reverse complement strand
TATACAGGCTGTCAACTTGTGGCATGGTTTGGTGGAAGTCATTGGACAGGGCGCTCAGGCTGCGGGCAAGCGCGTCAAGCGTTTGGGCCGAGAGCGTTTGAGTCTCGCGGGCGGCGGCGATTTTGTCTATGATCGCTTGCTGATTGCGCTGTAGGGTCGCGGTTTGCTCTTGCAGGCGGGTCAACGCGCTGTTGAGGGGGTCGAGTTCGGCCTGCACGCTCGCCAAGGAGCGCTTGTGGGTATCGGCGTGTTTTTGGTAACGCCGATCTTCCTGCCGGAAGCGTTCTTCGAGCTTGCGGTCGGTATCGGATTGGTAGCGCAGCCGCTCTTTGCGCTCGGCTTCCATTTTGTTTTCCAGCGCGTTGGTGCGATCGATTTGGGTCGCTAGTTGGTTACGGGTGCGCTTGTGGTGATCCTTTTCGTTTTGCAGGAGGGAGCGGATCTCGAATTCAGAGGCGGTCAGATTGGCTTTTTCCTCTAGCTGGCCAATGAGCCGGGTACTCAGCTCGGAGAGGCGATTGTCGAACTTGTCCATTTGCGCCTCTAGTTGAGCGCGGTGCTTCTTTTGCTGCTCGTGATTTATAAAGAGTACCAAGCCCATAACACTGCCGACGACGACGGTGGTGTACACGGCGAGGATCAACACGTGTTTGCGCTCGAAGGGGTCCGCGATGCGGAGCAGGCCCCAAAACCCACCCCAAACCAAGAGGACGCCTACTAAAATTGCCGCGATGATGACGTTCACAAGGCCTCGAATAGTGCGATAGACATAAACGAATAATTAAATATAAGTAAATATATGTAATACAGTAGCCCACAGAGGCGCAACCAGTACGAGAAGGAGGTTCTTATGCAGCGGAAAGTCGCCGCTATTGACGGCTGCGGTCAGGGAGTATGCCTAGAGGAAACCATGCCCGCACTTGGCCCCGGCGAGGTAAAGGTGCGGGTGGAGGCTTCGTTGATTAGCCCTGGGAGCGAACTAGGGCGAGTGGGTGCCATGCGTGAAAATCCTCAACCCGACAGGCCACCGCGCCCTTTTGGCTACACCAACGCTGGCGTCGTTGAGGAGGTCGGAAATGGAGTAGAGCAATTCGAGGTGGGGCAGGGCGTGGCCTGCATGGGAGGAGGGTATGCTCTGCACTCTGATTGGGCCTGTGTGCCGCAGAATTTGTGTGCGATCATACCCGAGGGCGTTAGCTTTGTCGAGGCCGCGTCTGTGCATCTGGTAGCGACCGGATTACACGCAGTGCGCCGCACAGCTCCTTTGTACGGGGAAAACGGGGTCGTCGTCGGGTTGGGCTTAGTCGGCCAGTTCACGGCCCAATTCGCCCAGCTAAGCGGCTGCCACGTCTTGGGAGTAGATCGCTTTGCTCGGCGTCGGGATATCGCCCAGCAGGTAGGCATAGAGCGCGTCGTCGATCCGACCGTGCAGGACATGGTCGAGCAGGCCAAGGAGTTTACTCAAGGGTATGGCATGGATTTCGGCGTCGTTGCCTTTGGCGGCGAGGCCAGTGATGCCTTTGCTGCCATTTATCAGAGCCTAAAGCAAGCGCCGGATACGCATCGCATGGGGCGCATTGTCCTCGTGGGAGGAGCGCAGGTAACGCACGGCTTTGGATCCGCACTGGGCAACGTGGATGTGCGGAGTGCGGCGCGCACCGGTCCCGGCTATCACGACTCAGCGTACGAGCGCGGCCAAGCATATCCCCAGGTCTTCGTCGAGTGGCCGACTCAGCGCAACCTAGCCGAGTGCCTGCGCGCCATGGCCGCCGGGAAGCTGTGCGTCCAACCGCTCTATACCCACGAGTTTGCGCTCGAAGAGATCGCCGCGGCCGTAGATGTACTCGTCGAGTCGCCAGCCGAGGCTCTGGGGGTCGTACTCAAACCGACTCGCCGGTGACGAGGTTGCGCTTGCCCTCTGGATAGAAGGTCACCGGCGGCAGATCGATTTCCTCTCCGGCGATCATTTGTTCCAACAGCGCGGCGACCCCGTCCACGGCTGGTCCGACTAGGGCCTCGCCTTTGGCGCGTGTGCCCAAGGCGGCGGCCGGGTTGTCGATGGCTTCGGTCTGTACGCGCTCCGGCGCTAGGTAGAGCATAGTCGATGTCTCGAATTCGTCGGCGTGTCCAGGCAGGCGTCCTCGCTCCATGTGTTGCTGCACGTAGTCGGGGTCATATACGTCCCAATAGGACTGGAAGCGGAGGTTGATGCCGAGTTTTTCCCGGTATTCGTCAATGCGGCGCATCATGGGTTTGACATTGCCGCCGTGGCCGTTGAGCACCAATATGTTCTCAACGCCGGCCCGCGCGAGCGAATGGCAGACGTCGAAGACGTATTCGCAGAAAATTTCCGGCCGCACGGTTAGGGTGCCGATGTGCTCCATCCAGTGCTCGGAAACGCCGATGCCCACCGGCGTGGCTACCACCACTTGGGGCAGGAGCTTTTTGGCCGCGTGTTCGGCCATATAGCTGGCGTGGAAGGTGTCGTGGATCATGTGCAAGTGTTCGTTGTGCTGTTCGGTTGCGGCGGTGGGCACGATGGCGGCCTTAATCGTACCCGCTTGGATGCGCTCGCGGAATTCCCTGCGAGTCAGGTCGCCAACAAAGACTCGTTCGTCAGCCATCGTAACAATCTCCTTTGCGTTAGTTGGGGCCGGTAGCTTAAAGGCTGTCTATCTGTGCGTCAAGTGGTAGAGGGCTCGGTTGACCGCGAGAGAAAAACACACTTGAATTCACTACATCAATAAGGGGGGCTGTCATCGCCAATCCTTTCGCAGAGTGGAATAAAAACTTCGCGCTCTTGGCCGTGGCTGTGGCCGGGACGGGGGTGTTTTTCGGGGTGCAGTTGACCCTGTTCAACAATTTTATCGTCGAACGGCTGGGCATTGAGCCGCACGAACTGGGCTACGTCGAGGCCCTGCGCGAAGTTCCCGGTTTTCTCAACGCGTTTTTTTTGGCGCTGATCGTCCGCTGGGCCCCGCCGAAAGTTGCTGCGGTTGCGCTGGTGGTGATGGGTATTGGACTTGCCGCGTACGCAGAAGTGTCCTCGGTTTTCATGCTGGCCTCTTTCTCGCTGGTGTGGAGCTTGGGCTTTCACTGCTGGCTCCCGCTAGAGCAGAGTATGGGTCTGGCCTACGGCCCGACCGCGGACAAGGGCCGCTGGCTGGGGCAGTTGCGCAGTATCAGCAGCTTGGCATGGCTAGCGGCGATTGGCGTGTGCATGGTGGGGCTGGAGTTTTTGCGCTACGAGGGAGTTTTTGTCTTGGCTGGAGTGTGTACGGCCATGGGCGGCTTGGCCCTGTTTTGGACCGATAACAAGGATGCTCCCGCAGGCGAAAAGCGCTTGGTACTCAAGCGGCGCTATCTGCTCTTCTACGCTCTGAATTTCCTCCA
>JAPOYQ010000190.1 GCA_026706505.1 Gemmatimonadota bacterium | reverse complement strand
CCGGCGCGGTGCGGACGAGAGCGGATGGTCTTGTGCGAAAGCTCTAGCGAACTCTGGTAGGAAAACTCCTCTTCAATCTCCTGTTGCACCTTGGCGAGCGGCTGGCTGGCGTCGATGAAGCGAAAGTGGAAAATGGCGCGCAGCGAGCGCAGCGCCTCAAAGGTCGTCTCCTTGAAAACTTGGTAGCGCTTGCGCGCAGCCTCTGGGTCGAGGTCGGTGGCGCGGATCTCGGCGAGTTGGCCGACGCCTAACTCCGTAGTCTTGCGGTTGTGCTCTTGGGCCTCTCGGCCGCGGTGGAGTTGGCGCTCGACGCTGACTTCTTCATCGACGAAGAGCAACACCGTGCGGAAGAGGGGGCGCGGGAAGTCGTGATTGCGAAATTCCTCGCGCAATTCGGTCATCTTGTCGTAGAACAGCCTGAGGCACTCGACCTGCACTTGGGTGCGCGGGAAGCCATCGACGATCACGCCGCGCTCGTAGATTGGGTCGAGTAGCTTGTGCAAGAGCAGGTAGGTGACCTCTTCGTCGCCGACCAAGCCGCCGGCGTCCTTGATCTGTTGGGCGCGGGGGCTGTCGAGCAAGTCGCTGATCACGATGGCCGCGGCCGTAATGCCCCGTGCCTCGAGGATGAAGGGGGTATTGGTGCCCTTACCCGCGCCGGGCGCGCCGCCGAGCCAGATGATTTCTCCGGGGAAGCAGAGCTTGGCGCGACCGAATTCCTGCTCTAGGTCGCTCCAGACGCGGTCGAAGATCAGGCTGGCGTCTTTGATCTCGAGGTCGATGTGTTTGGATTTGGATTTCGCCATGCGCTTTTGTGGCCGGCTGCTATAGGCTGCGGAACGGTTCCTTATTGACCAGTTCTTCTACGACCTGCCCGCCGAGCAAGTGCTCTTGGATGATGCGCTCTAGCTTTTCGACGGTCATGGAGTGGTACCAGACGCCTTCGGGATACACCACGACGGTCGGTCCGGACTCGCAAACGCGCAGGCAGTCGGCCTTGGTGCGGTGAATGCCGCCCTTGCCTGGATGGCCGTAGCCCAATTCGGACAATCGCTTTTTGAGGTACTCCCAGCAGTCGGCCCCGGTGCCGTCGCTGTGGCACTTGGGCTTGGTGGGCGTGGCGCAGAGAAAGATGTGGCGCTCTACCGGAGTGTAGGTCGGATCCGTGGTGTGCTCGCTCATGTTAGGCCTGCCAATGTTGGTCGAGGGGGCGATGGGTGAAGGGGCGCTGCTGCTGGCCGTCGTACATATCGACGATGTGGCCGTCCCCTTGGAGAATGTACTTGTAGATGACGAGGCCCTCTAGGCCCACCGGGCCGCGGCTGTGCAGGCGGTTGGTGCTGATGCCGACCTCGGCCCCTAACCCGTATTTGAAGCCATCGGCAAAGCGCGTCGAAGCATTGTGGATCACCGAGGCCGAATCCACCTCGCGCAAAAAGGTGTGCGCGGCCTCTGGGTCCTCGGTTACGATCGCGTCGGTGTGGTGGCTGCCGTACGCGTTGATGTGCTCGATGGCCTCGGCCGTGCTATCGACGACTTTTACCGCCAACATCAAATCCAAGTATTCGGTGGACCAGTCGGATTCAGTAGCTGGTTTGACTTGCCCGTTGGCGTTGGCGAGGGCAAGGGCGCGCTCGTCGCTGCGCAACTCCACGTCCCTGTCGAGCAGCGCCGGGACGGCCTGTTGCAAAAAGGCCGGGGCAATGTCACTGTGGACGAGCAGGGTCTCGGCTGCGTTGCATACGGCCACGTATTGGGTCTTGGCATCGACGGCGATTTGCACGGCCTTGTCCAGGTCCGCGCTGGCATCGACGTACACGTGGCAGACCCCGTCGGCGTGGCCCATGACCGGGATCTTGGTGTTGTGCATGATGTATTGCACAAACTCGTTGCTGCCGCGCGGGATGATCAGGTCGATCAGGTTCTCCTCGCCGAGAAGGGCGCGGACTTCCTCGCGGCCGGGCAGGAGCGTCATCCACCCGTCTGGCAGGATGTCTTGCGTGGCTTGGCACATCATCTCGGCGAGGGTCTGATTGGTCACGGTGGCCTCGCGCCCTCCCTTGAGCAGGGCGGCATTGCCGGACTTGAGGCACAGGGAGGCGATCTGCACCAAGGCGTCGGGCCGGGATTCAAAGATCACGCCGATCACGCCGATGGGCACGGTCACTCGGTAGAGGTGGAGCTGGTCGTCTAGCTCAGTCGCGCTCTGGGTCTGGCCGAGGGGATCGGGCTGGGCGCAGACGTCGCGCACCATCTCCACTGTGCTGGCGAATTTGTGTCCGCTCAGGTCGAGCCGCTTGAGCAAGGGCGAGGCCAGCCCATCTTGCTCACCGGCTTTTAGGTCCTCGGCGTTGGCTGCCAAGATGCGTTCGCGATTTGCTTCGAGGGCCGCGGCAATGGCTTCGAGGGCTTGGTTGCGCACTTCCTCGGACGTTGCGGCGAGCACGCGCGACGCTGCGCGGGCCGCTAGGGCTTGTTGGCGCACTTGATCGGACATGTCTAACTCTCCTCGGTCGCGTGCTCTGTGGCCGCGCCCATGATGGACTGCAAGCTCTGGCTCAGCCGCTGTGGATCTTCGACCGTGCCCTCGCCCAGTAAGACGAAATCAACCAGAAAATGCGCCCAGCTCTCTAATTGCGCGGAGTCGCGGTCGCGTTTGAGCACGGCGGCCATGTTGCGGATGATGGGGTGTTGGCGATTGATTTCTAGCGTGCGCAGCGAGCCTTTGAACTCCTGGTCGGTCATTTTCATCAGCCGCTCCATGTTGCGGCTCAAGCCGCCTTGACTGGCGACCAGCAGGCAAGGGCTGTCGGTCAGCCGCTTGGACTCGACCACGTCTTCGACTCGGCCGGCGAGCTTGTTCTTGAGAAAGGAGATCAGCTCGATGGTCTCGGCCTTCTGCTCATCGACTCCTGCCAACTCAACTGCATCCTCTTCCAAGTCTAGCTCGGCCGCATCCACGCCGGCGAATTCTTTGTCGGCGAACTTTTGCAGCCCCTGGACGACCCATTCATCGACCGGCTCGTCGAAGTAGAGCACCTCTAGGCCGCGCTTGCGGAAGGTTTCCAACAGGGGACTTTGGGCGATGGCCTCTTTGCTCTCGCCGGCGAGGTAGTAGATCTTGTCCTGCTCGCTCTGCATCCGATCGACGTAGTTCTGCAGCGAAATGTAGGGCGTGTCGTCGTCGGATAGTGAGGAGCGGTAGCGCAGGAGCTTGGCGAGCTGGGCTTGATGCGCGGCATCGGTGGCCACGCCCTCTTTGAGGATGGTGCCGCAGGCGTGCCAAAAGGTCATGTACTGCTCCTCGTCCTTTTTCGCCATGCCCTCTAACATGCCGATGATGCGCCGCACCAAGGTGGCGCGGATTTTGCCGATGATGGGGTTTTGCTGGAG
>JAPOYQ010000960.1 GCA_026706505.1 Gemmatimonadota bacterium | reverse complement strand
GGATGAACTCCTCAAGCACCTCGGTCAGAACCTTCGGCGACAGAAGCTAGGACAGCGTGATCTTACACATGAAGAGGTGGTGAACCTGGCAGGTAATGACAGGCTTCGGATCGCGGAATACTACTACTTGACACAAGGTAAGCAGGTCGGGCCACTGCGCAGGGAGATTGAGCGTCAATTCGCTAACGACTCTCCTCTATCTTTCGGAGGCTATATCGATCTCGTCAACCTCGGTGCTCAACGAATTTATACGACTAACTTTGACGACCTGATTGAGCGCACGTACGGAGAGCTTGACCTGCCATTCGAGATGATAGCGACGCCGCGCGATCTTGCCCTCAGCACCGGGAGCGAGACTGAGATAGTCAAGTACCACGGAGATCTAACTAACGATCCAAGTCTAGTACTGACGGAATCTCAGTACCACCGCAGGCTGAACTTCGAGTCACCGATGGATCTGAAATTCCGTGCAGATTTGCTTGGGAAATCTGTCATGTTTGTCGGCTATTCATTCTCCGACATGAACATCCGCATAATCTGGTTCCGCCTGCTCGACATGATGCGGGGCGTAGATCAGAAGGATTTACCCACATCCTACATGGTGATTGTTAAGCCGAATCAGGTCGAGGAACTACTGTACGAAGATGCTGGAATCGAGACGGTTGTTCTAGATCCGACTGGTGAGTGCAAAGAGGAAGACTATCCTGCGTTGGTGGGTGACTTTCTGTACGAACTTGCAGGCCGCGTGTGTGACCCGCAGATCCCAGGAAGCGACGACAGACCGTTTGTGTCTGGTACCCTCCTTAGGCATGCAAGGTCTAGCCTCGGAGGGAACCAGCGGCGATCAAGCTACCAACGAAGCGTACACATGCGCCGATTGAGCAGGTATCGGCTTCCAGTACAGTACGAGCGCGAGGCGTTGAAGTTGTTCACCTCGGATACCATTGTCACGCGGGATTCGGTCGAGGCTGCCGTGACGCTGCACAGTCGTTTTCCAAGAGAGACGGATATCGGGCTGTTTCTTCAAAGGAGCGCTTTGACGCGACAGGGCATGACGGTGCAGGACAATAGACGTGTGAACTGGGGTGCTATAGAGCAGTTGGACATCGGTGCCGATGCCAGGAAGGCGATATTGAAGAAGGCCGATGAGGAGTTGGAATATCACGATGGCGGCTTTGATCATGAGCTGTTCTTTGCGAGTTATCTAGTGGGGGATCTAGCCGAAGGGAAGTTCGGTGCGTCTTCGGAGGAGCGGGAGAAAGGGTCGTGGCAGCATTGCAGCCGTTGCTGAGACGTACAACCCTGGGGATGAGGAAGAAGACCCGGGTGAATTGCCCTTCGAATGATACTCGGGCAGGGGTCCCCGGATGGCGGTGAGGGTCAGCAGTTTCCAAATGCGGCGGTTTCCCTGGTATGGGTGCGTTCGGAGAGGATGCTGAACTGTCGAGTCCGATTGGTCTGGCGGGTCAAGTGGCTCTAGGCTAGGGGCGCTGGGATCCATGCCGGGGGAGTGCCAAGTGACCGCATAGCATCCTTGTGGCGGAGTCCGACCGTGGGAACCAAGATGAAGCCCGGGTTGTTGCAGGTGCGCTACTTGGCTTGATCTGGCTGCGCCTGTGGGCAGAACCTAGCGTCGGCACCGTCGCCTATCCTGCCAGCGAAGGACCCCACCCCCAATGACCTGGACCAACCAGCTCTACTTCGGCGACAACCTCTCCGTCCTCCGAGAACACATCCCCGACGAGTCCGTCGACCTCATCTACCTCGACCCGCCCTTCAACTCCAACGCCACCTACAACGTCCTCTTCAAGGAGCGCTACCTCGACCGGGGCACTCAGCCGTCGGTTGTCGGCTCATTCCACCGTCAGGGTCCACGCGCCCTGGGCCTCGACGGTCCACTCACAGAGGTACGTGCCGCGCAGGGTGACGGCCTCATTGACCCGTCCGGCCAGGTGGTTGTTCTGCCAGTCCACGATCCCGTCGGCGCTGATTGGGGCGCAGCGGCCGGTGATCTGGGCCTCTTGGTCGTCCGACGCGAGCGCAATCTCGTAGCGGACATACGGTTCGATCCGCATCAGTCCGGTGGTCTGCTCGCCGACGCCTGAGTAGGGCGACGCCTGGTACCAGACGGGTGGATTCGGTTCCTCGGTGCGTAGGTAGCGTTCCAGGGGATCCGTCGCCGGCTCAAGTGCCTCGGCGACGGCTCGCTCCCATGCGGAGTACGAGGTTGGGTCGTAGCACCACCACGTGCGGACGGTCCGTTCGGGCTGCTCCTCGCATTTGAGCTCCACGTCGCGATATGTCAGCGACGCGAGCGCAACGGATTCGTGACCGGCACTGTTAAGCGCCTCGTAGTACGCAAGTCGGTCGGTGCCCCACCGATTAAGCGGCCCTTGACCGCCATACTCACACCGCAGCCGTTGATCCCGGGGATTTCGGCTGTCGAATTCACAGCGCACGTTGTAGCTCCGCGAATTGTACAAATGGGTCAGGTCCGCGGAGACATCCTCTGCGGCGGCAAGATGCACTAGCGGGTACCACATTCCGTAGTCGGTATGCGAGCTCGACCGAAGCGCCAGCGTGTGTTCCGGCTTGATCGGCTCCTGCAGCTCGGCCGGCGGTGGCAGCGTCGCCAAGTGCGCCAGTGAGTAGGTGTCGGCTGGTCGGATGTCGGGCGTGACGGTCGGCTCGGGCTGATCCGATGACGGAGTTGCCGCGCCAGAGCCCGGATCGGTCGCCATGCTGCTGTCGTCTGCCTGTGCCTCGCCAATGGTGACGGTATAAGGCGACGAGTTCAACCAGCGATCGTGTCCCACGTCGGCCGGCAGGTACCTGCCGCGGACCAACTGACGCTCGCCCCAGCCCGCGGCGTCGCGCTGCTGAAGCGCAAACTCAACGGAGCCGTTGTCGAGCTGGCGAGCGTTGATCCGGACCTGGGTGCTGACACTGCCGGCGTCGTGTGCGGTCAGCTCGGTGACGGCCAAGATGATCGCGGCGGTCGCGCTCGCGGCGATAATCGGACTGAGTAGGCGGTGTTTCAGATCGGTCACAGCGCACCCTCCGCAAAGTCCGAACGGAGCCTACTGCCAGACATGTGAGCGTAATGTGTTGGCACACATAACAGCGTGACGATTCCAGAGTCTGTGCCTCGTGTGGAACAAATCCGCCGGCGCCAAACCCTCCAATCTCCGCTACTATGAAAACAGAACAGGAGAGCTATCGTCGTGCCCCGTCAACATCCAGCCACCAACCCGGACGCTCCTGAACTCACGCGGATTCGCCTGGATCAGAAGTGGCAAAATCGAGACACATCTGGACATATCTGGACAAATCTGGAAAGTTCTGGACAAATCTGAGCACCCGAACCCGTTTTTTCGTTTCCCAGCGCCCCAGGAAAAATTCCCCC
>JAPOYQ010000785.1 GCA_026706505.1 Gemmatimonadota bacterium | reverse complement strand
CGCCGAAATCGGCCAAGTCGTCGGCCCGGTGAAGACCGCGCAGGGCTTTACGGTCTTCAAGGTGCTCAACAAGGTGCCCAGCCACCAGCAGAGCTTGGACGAGGCCTGGGGTCGCGTGCGTTCCCATCTACTTCAAGACCAGACCCAAGAGCGTTTCGATGCGTTGCTAGTCAACCTCACCAATCAGTACGCCGACCAGATTCACATCTACGAGGACCGCCTGCGCAAAGGGAATTCTTAATTCCTACGTATCATCAGTAAAGATCATCCTCGCCAAACCGCATCTTCCCTTTTGAAGCCTTCCCAAAGTACTGCTCCACCTTCTCCCGCGACCGAGGAAAGTACTGATTCAATTCTTCCACCACCTCTTGCACTTTTTCCGCATCCTCTCCCATATCCAGCAAAAGCCGCGCGTACAAAAAGAGTAGCTGCAAATTGCGCCGGTCCACTTCCATCGCCTTCTCCAGATGCGCCCGGGCCTCCTCCAACCGACCCTCATCGGCTAGGGCCGTACCCATCAGCAGATTGGCTTCGGCTCCCTCTGGATACAGTTCCAGCAGCACCTGCGCCAGCTCCCGCAAGGACGTGCCTTTGAGCTGCGGCTGCCCCCGTGCGTGCGTGCGGTCCAAAAGGTGCCCGTACTCGACAGTACGCTGCCTTTCAAAAAAGGCTAGCCCGGCACCGACGATCGCGACGGCCAAGAGCAATTTGAGCGAGCGCAAGTATCGCATTTGGATTTCCTTTTCGCGCCCTTTAGAACCTCAGAATACGAAAATCATATTGCCTTCTACCCCGAATGCCCCGTCGATAAAGACCCAGAGTGCAGAAGCGGAGAACTCGCCCAGCGCCAGACCTAAAAAAAAGGGTCTCATCGTCCGATAGAGCCGCACCCCACCATAGCGCAGGATCGCCGCCTTGCACAACCAAGCCAGCAGGATGGACAACCAGCCGAAGGTGATGATCGGGTGGGTGTTGGACACTGGGAAACCGATGGGGTGCAAAGGCCAGGCCAAAAAGCGCTGGCGCAGGTACAGCAGCGCGCCCATGACCCCACCCCCTAGGGTAATAAACGTCAGCCTCGGTGCAAAACTCGCCTCGGGCGCATTGGCCAGTGAAGCCATGTGATTGAAGGGCCAGCGCACAACGCCGCGAAAGTACCAGCCGTGCAGATTTATGCCGCCGTGAGTATAGGCCAAGCTCATGGTGTACCAGATCGAACCGGCTAGGGCTATCACTAGGGCGAGCAGTAGCGCCCAAGGCAAGTGGCGCAAGTGGCGCTCTTGGCCGGAGCTCAGGCGCAAACTGTGCATCACTGAATTCATCATATTGGCCGCAGTATCCCCCAACCACACTGTGCTCAACCCCAAGCCGGTCATGTTCTGCAGGCCCAGCACTTGGGGACCAAAGCCGCGGATCATAAAAGCTTGGGGCACCATCGGTGTCTGAATACTGGGCAGACCAGCCTCGCAAGTTATGCGCGCTAGGCCGATAAACACAACTAAGGCACCAACGACCAGCAGGATGGCTACATACACATCGAGCCCCGTGCTTATGAGCCAAACTGACATGAAGAGTAACCCCCCTGCGAAACCACACACTGCCGCTCGTGGGCCGAGCAATTCCCGGCGGGTCAATTCCTCGCGGCCTAAGGCTTGACGCCAGAAACTGCCCAGATGCTGGCGCGCATTCCACAACACAAATACAACCAGCACTAACATAGCGCCCGACATCTGTAGTGAAAGAGGTGGGCTTGCTCCGCCAGAGGTCCACATATCCCCGCCGCTGAGCTGCACGCCGATGCGAGCGAAGGCGCTTTGTTCGAGCAGTCCCACCAGACAGAAGAACCACAGGCTGAAGGAAACGCCCAGCGGCATGAGGTAGGACAGGCCGAGCACGGGAAAATTTAGCAGGAACGGCACACTCATCCGGCCGTCGAGCAAGGGGATCCTGCCTCGCACGGCAAGCGGCTGAAAGGCGTCGTGGTAGTTGTGCAACGAATTCCACGAGTGTAACAATAGAGGCAGCAAAATCCCCAGCCACAGCAAGCGGCTTTTGAAGAAGCGACCGACGCGCCGTTCTGCGCTCTCGGCATCCTCGATCATTGCCAGGGGCAACTGGGTCAGCGGAAAGACCAGTCGCTCCCGGTCTATCCATTGGCCGCGCAGCATAACGCCTAGGCAGAACGTAACCACCGAAAAGGCTACCATAAAAGAAGTCCACGCCGCCAGCGGTACGGCCCAAGCGGACCAGGGAATCGAAGCGCCTGGAGGCAGCCCTTCGAAAAACAAGTGTACTGCTTCGGGGTCTTGGGGAGTGACCCAGGGATCGAGGTGGGGAATAAAAAGATTGGCCCAATTGTTTTCGGGCGTGGCGTAGTAGTAGATCCCGGAAATGATGGACATGAAACCGCCAGTAAAGCCGGTAGTGACCACGGCTCCGGCTACCAGCATCATGGCGTAAATGAGGATCAGATCGGCGCGGGTGAAAGCGAGATGGCGGCTCAGAGATTTGAGCAGTGGCGAGACCAGTGCTGTCAGCACAAAGAAGAACAGCACGGCGATGACGGGGATGGCATTGCCGGTCAGGAGCGAGCCTTTGACGATGAGCACGGCCCACGGGCTTATCAGGCTTATAGCCGCGACCAGCACCACACCGATCAAGAGGGCGCGCATTCGGCTTGCTCCTCACACCCCGTCGCAACCAAAGAAGGGAGGGCAGGTACTCCCCGCCCTCCCTTCTTGGCACAAAAGAAAAACGACCTAATGGCTTACAGACCTTCCCCTATCAGGCCTTTCACCTGACCCCAAGAAGTAGCTTCAACTCCGGTGTCCACGTCTTCTGTCGGCGTCAGGAAGACATCGGGGATGCCTCCGGTGTTGGCGAACTGATCGCCCATGCTCACATACGCCTGCCACCAGAAACCGTTCTCGCAGCATTCCTCAGCCATTGGATCGTTGCCGTTGGCATTGAGGCCCTCGTCAGCATCGTCGAGGGAAATACCCATGCCGATGGTCGATTCAGGCGTCAGGATCCATTCCGTGCTGGCGTCGGGCCCGCCGCTGATCGACAGCGGATCGAAGAATAGGAGACTGAACTCGTAAAAGTACTCGTTGCCTATATTGGCATTGACGTTCTGGACGAAATCGCCCGAATGCGTCCACCAGAAATTGAGCGCGTCCTGCTCAAAGTTGCCCAGTGCTCCATTGTACATCTGCACCCGGGGAAACTGCTCGGACATACTCAAGCAGATCTGATAGGCCGGCTGTAGGTCCTGGTCGTTGGGTGCCGAGTAGGGACCACCGCCTTGATTGTCTGGATCGAAGTGAATCTCGCAATTGTCGTCGCGGAAGGTGCAACCGGGGTTTTTGTCCACGATCAGATAATCGTCAAACACGAGGACCATACCGTACACCCTATT
>JAPOYQ010000548.1 GCA_026706505.1 Gemmatimonadota bacterium | reverse complement strand
TCTTCTCCCGGCTCGTTGCCCTCCCAGATGATGGCGACCTGATCGCCTTTCGCATCGAGGTGCCGATCGAGACAATTGTAGGTGATATTGGTCTGGCCGCCGGCAAACCACTCAATCGCAATCGGCCCAGCGTCCATGTCGTAGTTGTACGACCGCACGGTATCCCACTGCTTAAACCAGTGGAACTCCGCGGCTTTTGCGGCCCAAAATGCCTCTGGATCGGCGATGGAACGTGCGTACTCTTCCCGGTACTCATCCATGCTTTTGACGTGAGCGCGGTCGCGTAAATCGGTATTGGGTGCATAGACTTCAGACATGCGAGCTAACTCCTCATTAGGGTGTAAATGGTCATTAATAGCGCAAACTAAAACGATCCTCGCCTATAGGGCGAGGAAGATAACCCTTGCTTCGCCTAAAGGCGAGGAGTTTAGAAGCCGTTGAGAATCGCGTATAATATCTCCGGCGAGACGCCCAAGCATTTCGGAATTGCGCTCCTATCGCCCCAACAAGCCTTGCGGAGAATATCGGAATGAAAAAACCAACCAGCACTTACCTATTGCGGATGCCGGCCTCCTTGAAGGCAGCGGTCGCCGACATCAGCAAATCCGACGGCACGAGCATCAATCAGTTCGTGACCACAGCTATTGCCGAAAAGATCGCCGCCATGAAAACCGCCGAGTTTTTCACCGAGCGTGGCACCCAAACCGACATTGAAGCGGCTCGCCGCTTACTTCGACGAGACGGCGGACAACCGCCGGAACCCGAAGATCGCGAGCCGTAACGATCTATCGACATCGCGCTAAGGTCGCCGCCCCCTATTCGATCTGCCAAACACCTCTATCACGTAAACGTCCCTGTTGTCGCCACGGTTGGAGTAGAAGACGACGAAACGACTGTCCGGCGACCACGAGGGAGCAAAGTCCCAATCATTGTGGCTGGTCAGGCGGCGCACGTTACCCCCGTCCGCGTCCATCACGTAAATCTCAGGATTGATCCCTTCGATCGCAGGATCGTCGTCGCGAAGAGAAAAGAAGGCGATGGAGCGACCGTCCGGAGACCACGAAGGAGATGCGTCTTGCTTGCGGTGGTTAGTCAGGCGGCGCACGTTGCCCCCATCCGCATCCATCGCGTAAATATCCCCGATTCCGTCGCGGTCGGAGTCAAAGGCAATGGAGCGCCCGTCCGGAGACCACGTAGGATCCGCGTCGTCGCTCGGGTGATTGGTCAGATTTCGCAGATTGTCCCCCGACGAATCCATCACGTAAATCTCATAGTTGCCGTCGTGGAAGGAGGTAAAGGCGATGGAGCGTCCGTCGGGCGACCACGAAGGCTCCCGGTCAATTCCCTCGTGGTTGGTCAGGCGACGCACGTTATTCCCCGACGAATCCATCACGTAAATCTCGTAGCTACCATCGTTACCGTCGTCGGCGTCGCGGACGGAAGAGAAGGCGATGGAGCGTCCATCGGGCGACCACGAAGGAGTCTTGTCTTGGCTACCGTGGTTGGTCAGACGACGCACGTTGTCCCCGTCCGCGTCCATCACGTAAATGTCCCCGTTGGTGCCATCGCGGTCAGAGGCGAAGGCGATGGAGTGACCATCAGGAGACCACGAAGGATGCTCGTCATCGCCGAGGTCGTCGGTCAGGCGACGTATTTCATACCCTGTCTCATTGCTGATGCCAACCGGCGACGAATCAGAACCATCGCATCCGCTGACCAGTAAGGCCACGCAAAACGCCGAAACGAATCTCAGCACCGTCCACATTCGGCCCGAAAACGCACTCTGTTTCGCATCCATCGTTTCCTCTCCTTCTGCGATTATACCGCCTTATGATATTGTGTATATATAATATCATAAAATCAGCGCGATTTCGGCGATGCACCCAACACTCCTACCGCCCCAATAAGTCTCTCGACATGTGTCTCGACTACTTGCTACCAGCCACCGGCGGCAAGGGCCACTCGTCACCAGCCATGAAACCGCCATCGACGTAAATGCACTGCCCAGTGACGTAATCCGAAGCTGGCGCGGCGAGAAAGACGGCTGTGCCGACCAAGTCTTCGGGCGTCCCCAAGCGGTTGAGCACAACCCGCCCCTCGCCCCAAGCACGCATGGTGTCGTCGGCCCACAGCTTCTCACTGAGCGAGGTGATTATAAAACCCGGGCAGATGGCGTTGACCTGGATGTTGTGCGACCCGAACTCAATGGCTTGGCCCTTGGTGAGTTGGCCAACAGCTCCCTTGGTCGCGGTGTACACCGACACTTTGGCAAGGGCGTAGCCCGTGGTCAGCGAGCCGATGTTGATGATCTTGCCGCCTTGGCCGCGCTCGATCATCTGGCGGCCGACCTTCTGGCTGAGGAAGTACAGGCCCTTGAGGTTGACGGCCATGATCTGATCGTAGTTTTCCTCCGAGACCTCAACGATGGGCTGGCGGATGTTCATGCCTGCATTATTGAACAGGATGTCTATGGGACCGCATTGCTCCAAGGCCGCATCCATGCCCTCTAGATCAGCCATGTCCAACTCGACCGCGCGGGCCGTGCCGCCTGCGGCCTCAATCGCGGCAACGGCTTCGTCGAGTTGGCTACGGGTGCGGGCGGCGCAAATAACCGTGGCTCCGGCCTCAGCCATGCCCGCGGCCACCCCGCGACCAATGCCGCGACTGGCGCCGGTGACGAGGGCGACTTTTCCCGCTAGCGAAAATAGATTCACAATATACTCCTTCGTTGTTTGTGGTTGCGTTGATTAATGATAATCGGGACTGGCGTTCCAGCAAGACTTTTCAGGTGGGTACGGAAGCGATTAGGTACTCCAGTCTTTCGCCTCCCAGCGGCGCGACCTCGCAAGCGCGCCCAGCCGACACCAGCGCGGTCCCACCCGTGTCCAAGGCGCACTCCCCCACGCGCGCCCGGCCGCGAACGACCGTCAGCGACAGAAACGATCCCTCGGCCCCGTGCTCGGCTTGGCCACCGTCTAAGCCGCAGCCGCGCAGCACAAAGTGTTCGGATTCTATCAGCACTTGGCCTCGCAGCACGGGATGCGACACCGGTCCAGGTAGATGCTGGGCAAAGTCGATGACCTCAAGGGCCTGCTCCCAGTGCAGTTCTCGCGGCCGGCCATAGTCGTAGATGCGGAAGGTCAGGTCGCTCGTTTGCTGCACCTCGTACAAGACGACCCCTTGGCACAGGGCGTGTACCGTGCCCGGTGGCAAAAAAAGCACATCCCCTTGCGCGACTGGGTAAAAGCGGACTACCTCAGCGACGCGGTTGGCCGCGTGTGCAGCGACAAACTCCGCGCGGCCCACGCCCTCGACCAGCCCGCAAGCCACGCGGCCGCCGTCCGATTGCAGCACGTACCAAGCCTCCATCTTGCCGCTGTCCGCCAACCCATTGCGCCGGGCGTACTCGTCGTCGGGATGC
>JAPOYQ010000161.1 GCA_026706505.1 Gemmatimonadota bacterium | reverse complement strand
GTGGCCAACTACCCGGTCTTTGACGCGGCCGGCAACCTGTATGTGTCCAATTCCGGGGGTTGGCACAAAAACGACGGTTGGATCTGTAAGATCGCCCCGGGGGGCCAAGGCGAGGTTTGGAGCCGTGCCTTGGCAGATTTCCCTAATGGAACGGCGCTGGACGCAACGGGCGAACACCTCTATGTGGCCATGAGCATCAACCCCCGCGTGGCCCGCATCAAGATCGAGGCCGACGGCCGCGCCGGTGCCGCCGAGACCATGTTCGAACTCCCGCAGACCGTTCCCGATGGTCTTGCTTTCGACGACGAGGGTACTCTGTACTGCTCCTGCTATCGCCCGGACCGCATCTATCAGTATGCCAGCGGCCAACTCGACGTTTTGGCCGACGATTACGAAGGCACTGCCATGGCGGCCCCGACCAATATCGCTTTCTGCGGCCCGGATCGATCGCTCTTTCTCAGCGCCAACTTGGGGCGTTGGCACATAGCGCAATACGACTTAGATAAGACGGGGATGCCGTTGAACTACCCAGACATTCCCTAGGTGGCGATCACGACCTGTGCGGGATTGATGGCTTGGTACTGGGCTTTGTGGGCCGTGATTTCAAATGCCTCCGGCACCTTGTCGATTCCCTCCAACATATGTCGGATGGTGGGTTTCATGCTGATGCGCCCCGAGGCGACCAGCCGCACTGTGTACTCTAGATGGGCCTGCGAACTGATGTCCGGGAAGAGGTAGCGCAGGCTGCGTTCCCGCATCAGATCCACATCCAGTTCTAGGGCCCCCCCAAACCAGGAGACGCCCACCAGCTTGCCGCCGGAGCGCACCGCGTGCATGGCCTGTTTGAGCGCCCGGTCGCCGGCTAGTCCCAGCTTGACGCTGCCGCCGGCGCACTCGAATACCACGTCTGCACCCTCGCCGCCGGTCAGGTCGCGGATTGCTTCGACTGGATCGTCCTCGCTGGCGTTGATGGCGTGATCGGCCCCCAGCGCGAGCGAGATCTCGCACGCCTCGGGCCGTACGTCCACGGTGATGAGCTGGCCCGCTCCGCAGGCGCGTGCGGCCTGCATACTCTCGATGCCCATGCTGCCTTGGCCGAAGACGGCGACGGAATCGCCTGGCCGGATCTGCGCGGTTTCGACTCCGGCGATGCTGTCGCTCAGCGATTGCAGGGTGGCGGCCTCGCTGTCGGAGATGCGGTCATCGACCTTGACCAGCGCGATGGCCGGGAGCAGGGCGCGCTCGGCAAAGCAGCCGGGCAGTTGGAAGCCGATGATCGGACCGAGTCGGCAGTCGTCGCTGCGCTGGGAGTGGCACATGGGACAGTCGCCGCAGGGCAGCTTGGCGCGGGCCGCCACGCGGCGGCCGGGGGCGTAGCCAGTGACGGCTGACCCGACTTCTACGATCCGGGCGCAAAACTCGTGGCCGAAGAGCTGGAGCGGCGCGTCTGTCTCCAGCCGGTTCTTGATGTTGTCGTACGCTAGGGTTGGAATCCCAAAGGCGAGCTGGGCTTCGGTCGCGCTGGGTTGGACTACCAGCGGCTCGACTAGCACGTGGTCGGGCGGGCAGGCCGCTAGCTCAATGTCGTCGAGCCGCATGTCGCCGAAGGCATAGAAACGCCAAGCTTTCACGAGTGTTTTCCTCTTTATTCTCCCAGCATCTGCGCTGCTTTGTCGAGCTGGGCTTGGGTGTAGGGCGATGCAAAGGCACTGTCGGTCGGCTGGCCGTCTTCCATGAGCACGGCGGACGGGGGAGGCAGCTCCCAGTCGCCCAATTCCTCCCGCTGCACCAGTGCGCCACCGCGCTCCAACGCCGAATAGAAGGGCAGGAGAAACATCATTAGCTTCTCCAAGAGCTGCTCGCCCGTCTCCGGTGACTGGCCGGTCTCGAACATTTCTTGAATGCCGAGTTGGAGTGCGTTCCAAGTGTTGTACATGAAGTAGCCAGCTCGGGCCGGAATTCGTCCCTCGGCATCGCCTCGGTGGTCGCCGAAGATCCGCATATAGGCGTTGCCGTCGGCACCCGAGCTCATGTGTAGCGCTCCGTAGTACGGGCGCGTCGGACTCTCGTGCTCGTAGGCGATCATCCCGCCGGGAATCCGCCAATTGGGGGTGTGGTACGCAGCGGCGCGCAGCCGGCCCCGCCCTTTGGCGATCTCGTCGCGCAAAATCGAGTGGATGTACCAGACGCCGTGCAGGCCGTGAGAGTAGTAGTCGCTCATGGAGTTGTGCGCCACATAGCCCTTGATGTCGGGCAGGTCCGCAGCCTTGGCGCGCAAATCGCCCACGCTCTCGGAAAACTCCCACGTCGAGGCGGTCAACAGCGCCGTGCCGTGTCGGTCAGCCGTTTCCACCATCTCCCGCCCCTTGGCCATAGAAGTGGCAAAGGGCCGATTGACAAAAGTTGGAATACCCGCTTCGAGAAAGGGCCGCGCCAACAGGGGATAGAGCGAAATCGCATTGATGTCGTCGATGTACACTCCGTCGATTTGGCCGATCATGTCTCGGGGATCGGCAACCATGCGGACCTCTGGGTACTTTTCCGCAAAGCGCTGGCTCATCTCCGCGTCGAGGCACCAAGCGCAGGTCATTATCATGCCCGTCGTGCGGAGGGCACCGGGTGGGGGATTCATCTTTTCGCCCCAGATGTTGAGGGTGTGGCCGCCGGGGCCGGTGATCACTCCGACGCGGACTAGGTCGCTGGGCGCGGTGCGTTGAAAGCGTTGTGGGGCCATGATTCCTCAGAGGAGATGAGGGTTTGCGTGCGGCGAGCCTGAATGGTACTATATCCGCACTCCTTGTCAAAATCCAGAGGATGCGGCCGTGAAAATCACCGCGACCAAAACCTACAAATTCAGCGTCCCCACGGGCCAAGACACCGCCGCGCTGATTGCTAGTTCTTCCAAGACGTGGCTCTTCTTCAAGATTGAGACGGATGTCGGCCTCAGCGGCTGGGGCGAAGGCAGCGGCGAGTGGCTGGTACCTTCAGTCGAGGCCACGCTCGCCGCGTGGGAAGAGTTGCTCTTGAACCGCGATCCGCTCCACTACCGCGCATTAACCGAGGATATCCAAAATCGCCTACCGTGGAAGGGCGGCCCGGTTTTCGGCACGGCCATCGCCGCGATTGATGCCGCCCTGCACGACCTAGCGGGCAAAGCCTGGGGCGTGCCGGTGCACACTCTGCTGGGCGGCAAGCGGCGCGACAAAATTCGCGTCTATAGCAACGGCGGCAGCTTTGCCGCGCCGGAACAAGCCGCCGCGGGCGCGCGTCAGATCCAATGCGAGGGCTTTGCCGGCGTCAAAGGCAATCCTTTGGAGGGTCGCACGTGGCCGATGGATGGCGCGGCCATTGATCACTCGGTCGCTTGCGTTGAAGCGATGCGGCGAGAAGTGGGCGCTGAGTTCGACATCCTGCTCGACGCC
>JAPOYQ010000002.1 GCA_026706505.1 Gemmatimonadota bacterium | reverse complement strand
CTGTCCTTGGCGGCATAGTCATCCTTGTTGTGATTTTGGTCGCCATGACTCTAGCGTTAAAAAGTCAGAAAGGGTCCTAGCTAAACAATGGTTTTAGAAGTTGCAATACTAGATGTTAAGCCCGGTCGTGAGAAGGAGTTTGAAACTGCTTTTGGCGAGGCGCAAAAGATCATATCAAGTATGGATGGCTACATTTCCCATCAGTTACAGAAGTGTATTGAGAAAGGTAACCGTTATATCCTACTGGTGAACTGGCAGACGCTTGAAGATCATACTGTTGGTTTCAGAGAGTCTGAACAGTATCAAGAGTGGCGCAGACTGTTGCATCACTTTTACGACCCATTTCCCGAAGTGGAACACTATGTGAGTGTTTATGGCTAGCGCAGTGATTTCCTATAGCGATACGCGGAATATTTCGCTGGAAGCCATACGGGAACTATATGTAGCGAATGGTTGGTCCGCGGCCAAGAAGCCGACTGAACTCCACAACGGCCTACTAAACTCACATTCGCTATGGAGTGCTTGGGATGGAGATCGTTTGATCGGATTGGGCAATGCGATCTCTGATGGTTATTTAGTTGTGTACTATCCCCATTTGCTAGTTCATCCAGACTATCAAAAACGGGGAATTGGATCGGCCCTGATGAGCAGACTCATGTCGATGTACGAAGGCTTTCATCAGCACATACTGGTTGCGGATGGTGAGGCGATCCACTTTTACAGTAAGCTCGGTTTTGAACGGGCTGGTAAGACTCAATCTATGTGGATTTACTCGGGCGACGATCACTAATTCTCGACTCTACTGTCGCGCACTATATCAGATTGCTTTCGACGTGGACGGGCCGGAAGAGCGTGCGGCGCTTGGGCGGCATGGCTTCGAGCGCCTCGGGGTGAGGTTGCCACTTGTGCCATTTGCTATCGACGTAATTGTAGCGGCTGAAGATGGCGCAGCGCTCGTGGTTGGTGCTGCCCCACGGAGAAGCGGTGTGGGTGGTGCTCTCTGCGAAAATGAGTAGGGAGCCAGCCGGACATGTGTATCGAGTCCAAAGGTCCGAATCGAGGCTCTGGGCTCCAGCGGGCAAGGGGAAGGCGGCCTTGTGGCTGCCATTGATGAATAGGGTGCCGCCGCCGCTGACATCGACCTCGTTCAATTCCCACACCACGCAGGTCAAGCTGCTGCGCGCCTTGCCGGGCACGCAGCGGTAGTTGTGACCGTCGCCGGGCAGGCGCCACAGGCCATTGCCATTGTGGGGCCCAAAGCCTCCTTCCCCGGTCTGGCGCATAGCTAGGCTGGTCGATTCCATGCGAAAACCGTAGCAGTCCTGGCTCGACAGATCGGGATTGGCGAGGAATTCGTTCATAAAACCGACGATAAAGGGGTGGTCGGTCAACTCTTCCAAGGGGCCGCCAATAGGGCTGCGCTGCGACTCCGGCAGCGATTCGGGCTGCTGGTGCAAGCGGTAGCAAAAAGCCCGCATCTCCTCTACTTCGCCTTCGCTGAGCAGACCGGGTATCAACAGCCAACCCTGGGTGTCGAACAAGTACCTCTGTTCCGGCGTCGGATCAATTACCGGCTTGCCAGCGGCATTGGTGCGGGGTAGGTCAACTGCGTCTATATCGACGTAGCCGACGCGGCTCTGTTGGAAGAGGAGGGGCTTGGCGGTGCTGGGGTCAGGTGCGGACATGGCTATTCCTTTCAGTTGGCCCGACGAAGATAAGGCGATAAGGTGAGCGGTGCATGGACAGGGACGACATGCTGTATCAGCTAGCGGCGATCACTTCGCGCAAATGGGCCACGGCTAGGCGCATGCATTCTTCGTGGCTGCAACTGTTGAACTCGCCCAGCTCGAAGACCAAACCGACCGTGCCATTGAAACCCACTCCGCGCAGAATCTCTAACACGCGTCTGTAGTCGATAAACTCCTCAACGCCGCTGTCGATCTTGTAGATCTTGGCCCGCACGTACGTGGCAAAAGGCGCGGTCGGCTCCAGATAGTCTTTGTACAAATCGACATTCGGATCGAACTCGCCGCGCGGATGCGAGCCAATGGCTCCCAGCCACTGTCCAGTATCCAACAGAAAACTGAAATTGTCGCGCTCGGTGTCGCGCAGGATGCGCAACACTTGGTCCGCGGTCATGGCGAAACTGCCATTGTCGTGGTTTTGCAAGGCGATCATGACCCCGCGTTGGGCCGCGTAGTCGGCAATCGCCTGGAAATCCTCGATCATCGGGTGCCACAGAGCCTCTTGTTCCTCGACGGTACTCGGCCACTTGTGGCGCGCGAAGACGCGCAGTACCTGCGCTCCTAGCAAAGCTGCGGCATCGACATCGGCGCGGCCTTGCTCCATCCGCTTGGCCCGATCTTCGGGCGGTCCCACAAAGCTGCCAGCTCCAGCATAGCCAATGTTTAAGCCGTTCTTGAGACAGAGACGCTTGACGTGGTTGATATACTGGACGCTGCGGTCCATGCCCGACAAATGGAAATCGACGCCGTCCAACTGCAACTGGCGGGCCTGTTCGATGACCTGATCAATGGCGGTAGTGGGCGTCTCGCGGGCCATTGTGCTCAATTTGATCACAGCTTATTCCTCCTCGGGCTGCCAGTCCGATTTGTCTTGGGGAAAGTAGCCAATGGCGCGCCGCCCGTGGTCGAGGTCGTAGCGCGGCCAAGTGCTGTCCGACACTCCGTACACGATTTCGTAGCGCACCCCGGGGTGTACCACGGCCTGCTCAAAGACCCGCACGGCATCGCCGTGGCTGAGCTGGTGCGGGTGCTCGGGCTGATCGCGATTGATGTTGAAATTGCCTATGCGCACTGCGACGAACTCCAGGCCGTGCCTCTGGGAGTAGGAATAGCCCATGTGCTCGCCGAATAGCTTGCTGATCGTATAGTAGCCCAGGGGCTGGGGAGGCATATCAACGCGGCGCATAACGTCCTCGGGCAGGGGGCCGTGTACCCCAGCGCGACTGGCGTACGCCACCCGACGCACTCCTTGGATACGGGCTGCTTCCAACATATTGTACGTGCCGATAAAATTGCTGGACAGGGCCTTTTCCCACTCGCTATCGACGCCCGTCAAATGGATGATGGCCTCCATGCCCTCGGCGGCTGCCAACAAAGCATCGTAATCGGCCACATCGCCCACCCGGCTGTCTTCTAGGTTGGGCATTTCCACGCGGTCAAAACCGCGCAATTGGTGGCGCTGTCCCATCCCCTTGACCAGCGTGGAGCCGACCGCTCCGGCGGCACCGGTAATGAGTATTTTCATGGCTTCCCCTTCTGTTGTGACGCTATTTGACGAGCATGTGGGCCTTTCATACACTCAAATCCAAGCCCCTTGAAACAAAATACTTTGAGTCCTCTTATGCAATCCATTATTCCCAAGGGCATCCGCCCGGCCTATCCCGATGAGATTCCCGCCGCGG
>JAPOYQ010000238.1 GCA_026706505.1 Gemmatimonadota bacterium | reverse complement strand
AGTTTCGCCGCGCAGACTACCTTCTACCTTGTGGCTGACCTCGATAATCGAGCGCAAACTATTGACCTGGTCTTCGCTTAGTTCGCTGATGCGAGTCTGGGGGTCAATCCTAGCTTGGGAGGCGATGCGATTGGCCGTTGTGTGCCCAATGCCAAAGATATAGGTCAAGCCGATGGCGACTCGTTTGTCGCGGGGTAAATCTACACCTGCTATGCGCGCCATAGTGTTATTCCTCAGCCTTGTTTCTGCTTGTGGCGGGGATTGCGCTTGCATATAACGCGCACGACCCCCTTGCGACGGACGATCTTGCACTCGTTACAGCGCTTGCTGACGGATGCTCTAACTTTCACGATACTCACTCCAAATGAGGTTTTAGCCTCGGCGTCCCTGGATTTTGCCCCGCTTCATGAATCCCTCGTAATGGCGAGTCATTAGCTGAGACTCTATCTGCTGCAAAGTGTCTAAAGCCACGCCAACGACAATCAAGAGCCCAGTACCGCCAAAAAATTGGGCAAAAGAAGGGGCCACGTTGAATTGCCTCGTGACGAAGAAGGGAAAAATAGCCACCAGTGCGAGGGCAATAGAGCCCGGCAGGGTGATGCGCGTCATAATACCGTCGATGTACTGAGCGGTCCGGGGACCGGGACGAACGCCTGGGATGAATCCCCCGTGCTTTTTCATGTTGTCAGAGAGCTGATTGGGATCCATGACGATGGCAGTATAAAAATAACAAAAGAAGATGATCATTAGCCCATAGACGAACCAATAAAACAGGGATTCGGTCGAGAAAAACGAACCTATCGCCAGCATGAATTCATGGCCTGGGAACATCTGCGTGATCGTGCCGGGCAGAAACATAATCGACTGGGCAAATATGATCGGAATCACGCCCGCGGTGTTGATCCGCAACGGAATGTGCGTGGTCTGACCGCCGTAAACCCGCCGTCCGACGACGCGCTTGGCGTACTGCACGGGAATTTTGCGCAGACCCTGGGTCAGCAAGATAACAAAGGCCACTACGGCGAACATTAGCGCGACGAGAAAAATTTCTTCAATGATATTCTTGCTGAAACCGCGATTGATGACAAAAAGTTCATACTCCTGATTGATCGCGTAGGGCAACTCGGCGATGATGCCGATGAAGATGATCAGAGAAATGCCGTTGCCGATGCCGCGCTCCGTGATCTGCTCCCCCAACCACATGATAAAAATCGTGCCGGTGGTAATCGTCAGCATGGTCGCCAGCGTAAAGCCAATGCCCGGATCGGCAACCGCCGGCTGACCCGAGTACGGGGCCTTGATGTTGGTAATAAAGAAACTGACACCATAGGATTGAGCAGCTGCTAGAAAGACTGTACCATAGCGCGTGTACTGGGTGATTTTCTTGCGCCCCTCTTCGCCTTCGCGCTGCAATTTCTGGAAGTGGGGAATAACCGCGCCCAGCAACTGCAAAATGATCGAGGCGCTGATATAGGGCATGATGCCCAAAGCGAAGATCGTCCCGCGCGTAAAGGCACCGCCCACAAACATGTCGTACAGCCCAAAGAGGGTGTTGCCAGTGTTTTCAAAGAACTCTTTGAGTACGGCCAACTCGACGCCGGGGACCGTGATCTGACCACCAATGCGATAGACGACCAAAATCCCTACGGTGAAGAGGATGCGACGCCGCAAATCGGGAATTTTGAAGCAGTTTTGAAAACTTTGCACTAATTGCATCAAATCACCTCGACCTGGCCACCCGCTTTGACAATTTTCTCTGCTGCCGCAGCGGAGAATTTGTGCGCCTTGACCGTCAAGGGCTGACTCAGTTCTCCTTCGCCTAGGACCTTCAGCAGCCCTGATGGCTTGGCAATCAAGCCGGCAGCAGCCATTTCCTCTGGCCCAACTTCCCCGCTGAGTCCCCTCTCTTCGAGATCGCGCAGATTGACGACCTGATAGATCGTTTTGAATTTGTGATTGGAAAAACCCACCTTGGGAATGTGGCGAAACAGCGGTAGCGAACCGCCAGTAAACCCAACGCGATTACCGCGTCTAGCACCGGATCTAGCCCGCTGGCCTTTATGGCCTTTGCCCGCGGTCTTACCCGTCCCCGAACCTGGCCCTTGTCCCAGCCGCTTGCGGTTCCGCTTAGACCCCGGAGGGCATTTTATGTTTTCTAGACGCATGGCACACTCTCGCTTACTGGTCTGCTTCTTCGACTGCGACCAGATGCTTGACTTTGGCGATCATACCCCGGATCTGGGGCGTGTCGTCGTGTACGACCTGTTGATACAGGCGCTTGATTCCCAAAGCCTCAATCGTTGCCTTTTGACCTTTGGAGCGCCCGATGGCACTGCGCCGCTGTGTGATGACTAGTTTCATTGGCTGTTAATCCCAAGCGCGAAGCGATTCCACCGGCACGCCGCGCTCCCGAGCGATCATCTCGGCACTGCGCAGTTGCGCCAGTGCTTTGACGGTCGCCTTCACTGAATTCTGCACGTTGTTGGATCCGAGGGATTTGGTCAGAATATCGTGAACGCCGGCTAGCTCCAGTACGATGCGGGTGCCGCCGCTGGCGATGATCCCGGTTCCCGGAGTAGCTGGCTTAAAAAGTACCTTGGCTGCGCCAAAAACCCCGACGATCTCATGCGGTATGGTCCCATCAGTCACTGGGACCTCGACGACGTTCTTTTTCGCCGCCTCGGCACCCTTGCGGATGGCCTCGGCAATCTCGCCGGCTTTGCCAGCACCAAACCCCACTCGGCCATTGCGGTCGCCAACTACAACCATCGCGCTAAAGCTGAAGCGCCGACCACCCTTGCGCACGTGCGAAACTCGCTTGATGCTGTTTTGGACGACAACTTCGCTCAGTTCTGCATCGCTGGAATCGGATTTCGCTCTGCTAGTATCTGCTTTCGCCACGCCGTTCTCCCTTAGAAATTCAAGCCAGCTTCCCGTGCCCCGTCGGCCACGGCTTTGATCACCCCGTGATAGAGAAAGCCGCCGCGATCAAAAACGACCTGCTCAATGCCTTTTTCGCGCGCCTTAGCAGCGACCATTTTGCCAACCTCGTGCCCTTGTGCCACGCGATTGTCAAACTGCCGTTCCCTTAGCTCCTGAGATTGAGTGGAAAGCCCCAAAAGAGAATGACCTGCCACGTCGTCGACGAGCTGCACCTCGATATGGCGCAGGGAACGATGCACCACCATGCGCGGGCGCACGGACGTACCAGAGACGATCTTGCGCAGCCGGTGGCGCCGGCGCTGGCGGCGCTGGCGGTTCTCGACTAGGTGTTTTTTGTCTTTCATTAGGCTACTGCCGCCTTGCCCTGTTTCCAGTGAATAGTCTCGTTCTCATAGCGGATCCCCTTGCCCTTGTAGGGCTCTGGGCGGCGCTTACAGCGCATATCGGCGGCCACCTGACCCACCCTCCGCTTCTACATGCCCCGGCCG
>JAPOYQ010000035.1:2366-3433 GCA_026706505.1 Gemmatimonadota bacterium | reverse complement strand
CGAGGGCGGTCGCGCCGCCCTCGCCGAGAGCTCGGGACCGAGCCAGGGCTGGCGCTGGGAGGTTTTTAGCATTGGGGCCTTTATCGGCATTATCTGGGGACTGTTCTACGTAGTCATCCCCACGATCTCGGGCATTTTCTTCACCGAAACCGTAACGATCCTGCCGATTCCGTTTATCGACCTGACCGTCTCCCTGAAAGAAATGCTACCGGCCAGCATCATGGGCATTGGCACGGACCTCGGGCACGTCATGGTCGGCTTTGTCCTGCCCTTTTGGATCGTAGTCGGCTCCTTTGCCGCGGCCTTCCTCGTCAACATCCTCATCAATCCAGTGCTCTACGCGTACGACGTGCTGCACACCTGGGAGCCGGGCATGTCGGCGATCCCAACGCAGATCGCCAATTCCTTCGACTTCTGGCTCAGCTTCTCCATTGGCGGCGCAGTCCTCGTGGCCGTGATGGGGTTTGCCATGGTGGGCAAGACCCTGTGGACCTTGCGCGGGGTTAAGCGCGAGGGCGACGACGGAGGGCTACCCGCAGGACGCGGCGACATCCCCATCCCCCTCGCCTTGGGCATCTGGGCGATCAGCACGCTCGGCTTCGTGGTCTTGGTGTGGTATTGGGTGCCGGAATTTCCCTGGTGGATCAGCGCGTTCTTCGGCTTTGTGTGGACGCCGATTTACTCGTACATCGGCGCGCGCATGATCGGCCTGACCGGCTCGCCGCAAGGGGCCTCCTTCCCCTATCTGCGCGAAGGCTCCTTTTACCTGTCGGGCTATCAGGGCGCGGCCGTGTGGTTTGCGCCGATCCCGCTCTTCCAGTGGGGCTACGAAGCCGCGGCCTTCAAGCAACTCGAACTAACCCGCACTCACTTCGGCAGCATCGTCAAGCTGGCCGGCGTAACCTTGCTAATCATGTTCGTCTGCTCGTTTATATTCTGGTCTTTTATCTGGAAACTCGGGCCGATCCCCTCGTCGGCCTATCCCTACGTGCAGAAGTTTTGGCCCTTCCACGCCACCATGCAGGCGTTCTGGGCCAAGTCAACGCTCGCCGAGGGCGGCAACGAAC
>JAPOYQ010000035.1:1928-2336 GCA_026706505.1 Gemmatimonadota bacterium | reverse complement strand
ATTCGCTGGGAATACGTGCTCACGGGTGCGCTGGGCAGCGCGGGGATTTTGGGCGGGCTGGCGCTCTTGAGGTGGCCGGTCGCCCTGTTCTACGGATTTATCGGCGGCGTGGGCGCGTGGCCGCACTTTCTGCTACCCAACTTTATCGGTGCCTTGCTGGGCCGCTATCACTTGCAGAAGCGCTTTGGCGAGGCGCGCTGGCGAGCGTACGCGCCGATTCTGTTGGCGGGCTATTCGTGCGGGATGGGATTAGTCGGCATGTCGTCCATCGCGCTGGCGCTGATTTCTAAAGCGGTGTCGAGCATTGTGTTCTAGGTTTTGGCCTTCCATAAATTCGCCCGTGCATAACATCAGATTGTAAAATGCCCCCTTTTTTGTGCATTGTATGTACGAAAAAGGGGGCATTTT
>JAPOYQ010000035.1:0-1918 GCA_026706505.1 Gemmatimonadota bacterium | reverse complement strand
GAACAGCGGCCTTAATCGGCGCGGGGCACTGAGTCTGACGCCAGAGGGACCGCTATCGCATGTAAACGATTCTAACTGCCGGGGTAGTATTGTAAAATGCCCCCTTTTTTGTGCATTGTATGTACGAAAAAGGGGGCATTTTTATTCTTTTAACCACTAACCTCAACCCCCACCTTCGCCGCACTCGCCACAATCTGCGCCCACGTCTCGTCCTCTATGAAGATCCCTTCCACCTTCCGCTTCTCCGCCATCGCCCGCTCGCTATCCCCAGGCATCAAGATCGCCTCGACTCCCGGTGCAGTGGCCGCGGACTTAACAAACTCGATGTACGTGTCGGCCTCGGCGAAATAAGCGTCTAACCCCACCAGCTTTTCTACATCGAGCACCAACAGCAACGCCCCATTGCGGAAGCGCCGATCTTGGCCTATGCAGCCAGCCCCAGCCAACGCACCAGCTAACAGCTCGACTCCCACATTCAGACCGTAGCCCTTGTGCCCGAGGCTACCGCCCAAGGGCAGGATAGTGCCGGGCGGATCGGCGTACAGAGTGTGGGGATCGTTGGTCGGCTGGCCCTCGGCGTCGAGCAGCCAGCCATCGGGCACCTCGGCACCGCGATTGCGCTGCACCCGCACCTTGCCCTCGGCCACCGCCGACGTGGTCATGTCGAGGATGACCGACGGGCCGCTGCGCGACGGAAATCCCATGGCGATAGGATTGGTGCCGTGCCGGGCCTCGCGCCCGCCCCACGGAGCCATGCGGCAGGTCGGCGCACCGTTGACAAACATCAAGGCAATAGCAGTCTCCTCCGCAATGCGCTCCACGTAGCTGCCGAGGCGACCGACGTGATTGGCTTGGCGGACGGAGATAGCGGCCATGCCCGTGGCCCGCGCCTTCTCCAAGCCCATATCCACGCCGCGGCTCATCGCCACCTGCCCAAAGCCCCAATGCGCGTCGAGCACGGCGAGCGTCGGAGCCTCGTGAACCACTTCGACGGCCGCATCTGGCACGATGTCGCCGGCTTCGACTTGGCCCAAGTACTGGGGGATGCGGATGACGCCGTGGGAGTCGTGGCCGACGAGATTGGCCTCGACGAGCAATTCAGCAACCACACGCGCCTCGTCAGCGCGCATGCCAGCCGCGGCAAAAATGGAGGCAGTAGTTTCGATTAAAGACGCTGGAGAAAAGACCGGCATTACTCTTTTGCCCCGCTGGCGATCCACGCGCGGATAATCTCCACTTGCTCGGCGGGCAACGGCGAGCCCGGCGGCATTTGCTGACTGACCATCTCGTCGTCGCCGCGCACCTTTATCAGCAGATAGGACTTATCAGGATTCCCCGGATCAACCAACTTGAGATCGGGCCGCTGGCCACTATCGACGCCGACGATGCGAGCGGCAAAGTCGCCCTCCAGCGACAAATCGCCCGCAGGATCTCCGCCGCTGTGGCAACCCGAAATGGTGCAACTAACCGTAAAAACCTCACTGACCTGCGCTAGGGTGGCCTCGGTAAGCTGGCCCTCGCCGTCCGACCCGTCCGGTCCCACCGTCGAGTCATCACCCCCGCAACCGGCCCACAACAGGGCCGCGGTCAACAGCAGCGACAGACGCATAAATCGTAGCAGCATAATTATCCCTCGTAATTATCCCTCGTAGTAGGTTGATATTCACGCCTAACGGCGCGGTGCAGCGCGGCGCAAGTATATGAACCACCCCTTGGGGGGTCAATCGCCTGCAAGGTGACATACCCCTGCTAAAGTGTTAAATTCGCAGGCTGTTCAGATTTTTCGCCCCTGCGATCACCACAGGAGTACTCATGAACCTGAGTTGGATTGACTACGCCATCGTCCTAGTCTATGTCGGCGGCACCATCGTCGCTGGCACGTTGGCGCGAGGTGCCATCAAGGGCATCTCCGACTTCC
>JAPOYQ010000627.1:747-3455 GCA_026706505.1 Gemmatimonadota bacterium | reverse complement strand
TGGGTAGGTAGTTGTCGGGATAGAGGTGCCACATACCAGCCATAAGCGCAGCGTAGCCACAGAGATAGGCGAGATTGTCGGTAACCGTGTCGAACCAAGCGCCGAATTTGGTCTCGGCCAGCTTGACGCGGGCGATCTCGCCGTCGCAGCCATCGAGGATGGAGGCGAGCTGCCAGAGGACACCGGCGCATACAAGCCGCAGATAGTCGTCGGGCCGCGTCGCCAAATAGGCGGCAAACAGGCCCGGACATAGGACCATGAAAAAGGTCACCATGTTGGGCGAGATGCCGGTATCGACGATGAGCTTGCTGATGGGTACTGAGATGCGCACGTTGAGCAGGCGCGCTACTGTGCCGCTGGTGGCCTTGCTCACTTGGTCGAAGAGCATGTTCTTCGCGGCGCGCGCGCTGCGCTTGTCGGTCACGCGTTGCCACAGGTGCGGCGCGATGTCTTCGCGGCGATGTGGATGCGCTGCGAGCGAACTCCAGAGGTCGCCGGTTAGGGCATCTGAGGGCAACGCGCTTGGCGCGCAGAGGAACGCTCCGCTGCTGCTGCGACCACTGTCGCTGGTTTGCGAGACGAGGTCGTCTCGTTGCAAGCCTGCGTCGATGAGAGCTTGTAGCGAGGAGTGGTGGTGGACGCAATCGCCCCTGAGCAGCAGCAAGGGCGCGTCGGGTAGGCGAGCGGCCTCCGGGGTGGTTTGTTCTACTTGGATGTCGAGGTCGGGGACCAGAGATTTGTCGCTGGGGGCGTGGCCGGGGGGGAGCACGACCAAGACGCGCTTGATGCCTGCGCTGGCCATGGTGCGGATTCCGCGCTGGAGGAGGGTGCGGCCAGCGACCTGTATATCGGTTGCAGCGCCAGCGGGAAAAACCAAAATTCCTTGCTCAATTGCGCGCTTTGCGCGCTTTGGCATGCGTTTGCCGTTCAATTTGGGGATGTGGAGAAAAGAGGCGCGTGATTAAAGAAACACTTAGTATAAGGAATTTTGCACAGTTTGTCGGCCCTTAATTTTATGTGGCCATTTTGTGCCATTTTGTGCCATTATGTTACAATAGTGATAAAAAGGACGTGTCATGGCGGTTAAGACTTTCACATGGCTGCTGCTGGTCTGCTGGGCGACGGCTAGCGGTGCCCAGCGGCAAAGTTGGCAGATCGGCGGTGCGGGCTTAGCCTGGAGCGAGGGTGATTCTGCTGTGGTGCTCATCGATTTCGACTCGGCACCTGGCGCGATCCAACCTGTCTATATCGACCCTGACAAGAGCTTGTTCTCGCTCTTTACTGGCTGGGAACCGCTCAAAGAGCCGCGCGAGTTGACCTATGTCGAAGGCGAGACGCCGCGGTCTTGGAAGGGTTCGCAGGGCAACGTGACGACGGCTCACAATGGCACCTATATGGTCGATGGCGACAGCATGTCTTTCAACCCGCCGGTCTCGTCCAATCCCGAGTCGGTTTGGTACACCATCGATTTGGCCGTACCAGTGCCGGCGCACCGCTTTGGTTTTTTTACTCCGCCGCGAGGCTTTCGCTCCGATGGCATCCCCTTTGCCGTGGACGCCGTGCCAGCCTACGAGGTGTCTATCGCGGCGGAAGGCGATCCGAGTTGGCTCGAAGGGGCCCAACCCTATAAACGCATTGGTCCATTAATTGCCAATGTAGCCGAAAATTTTGTCGCCCGAGTGCAGATCGAATTTCCTAGACAATATGTGCGCTTCGTGCGCTACAAGCGGAAGACCTCGCTGTTGGATTCGGGAAGGGGAGGCAACACCAGCGTGGGTTCGGGGACCGCTTTCAAGGGGTCCATCGGCGACTTTGAACTCTTTGGTGAGGGGGTGCCGCGCAAGGCGGTTTATCGCTCGCGGATTTTCGAATTGGCAGAGCCGGTCAACTTCGGCCGCTTGTTTTGGGCGGCAACGCCGCTGCGTGCCATCAATGGCGAACTGGTGGAGGCTCCCGATGCCGAGGTGGGAGTGGAGGTTGAAGTACGCACGGGGCGCGACGGGGATCCGAACATCTACCACGAGTACACGGACCGCGGCGGCGAGGAAGTGGTGACGCGGGAACGCTACGATTTGGTGCTGCAGCCGCGCTGGCGTGCCGGCCGCCTGCGCGATCCCCGGCCGGGAATGCGCGCCTCTATTCAGTACGATAGCGACAATTGGTCTTTTTGGTCGTTGCCCTTCTCCGAACCAGGGCAGGCGATTGACCTCAAGGGGGGGACCCATTTCCAAGTGCGGATTACGCTCAAAAGCGAGGACTTTACTGCGCTCATGCGGCTCGACTCGTTGTGGATTGAGACCGCGCCGCTACTGGCTAGCCGGGTCGTAGGCGAGGTAGCGCTAGCAGGCGACATGCAGCCGGTGGGGGGCTTGACCCAAGTGCCGTTGGGGAAAGCGGCGGAACTGATCTACGATGTCCGCGGCGAGTTTGTCGGTGAGGGGGCAGGTTTTGACGCACTGAGGATTCGCACTGGGACGCGGGCTGCGTTTACCCGGCTGGAGATGGGGCATCCCCCGAGGAGGGTCGAGCCGGTTGCAGTCACTGAGGGCGACGAGGAACTAGCGGTCGTGTTGCCAGAGCGGATTGGGCCGGAGTCCGCGGAGGGAGCGCGGGTCGTCTTTGTCGCCGATGTGTTCTCGCTAGCTTGGACGTTTTCGGGCGAGGTCTATAATGCCGGCGTCGATGCGCTGCCCCAGCCCGTCGAACCG
>JAPOYQ010000627.1:0-737 GCA_026706505.1 Gemmatimonadota bacterium | reverse complement strand
CAGCGCCGAACTGGGGACCAATAGTCTGCGAGTCTTGGGGACGGCCGGGCAAAGCGATGGGCCGGTGGTAGGAGTGGATTTTTCCACTAGGGTGCTGACGCCCAATGGCGACGGAATCCACGACGAAGTCGAGATCGGCTATGCGCTGGTGGGGTTGCCCGAGGATGTCCCCGTGGTGTTCAAGGTGTATTCGCTCGACGGAAGGCGAGTAGCCAAGCGGTCATTAGGTGTGCAGCGCTTTGGTGCGCAGCGAGTGCGCTGGGATGGACGCGATGAGGACAGGGTTTTATTGTCGCCAGGTATCTACTTGGTTGAAGTAGCTCCTGAAGCCGAGCGGGCGGGAACCCGTCGGTTGCGTCCTTTAACCCTGATCTACTGAGAGCATGGCGATGCGCTCGTTTTACGCGCTACTATTGGGAATCGGCGCGGTATGGGCCGATGAGCTCCGCTTCGACAGTGCGGCGGCGTGGCGGACTTGGCAGATGCCCAATGACTTGGTGCAGATCGATGCCGACGGCAGGCTGCGGCTGACGAAATTCCGCAAGGAGATCAATGCCGTGGCCAACGCCGGGGATTTTCGCCATCCAACGCAGGAGCGCGGCGAGGTGACCGGCGGGATCTGGGAAGCCAAGAGCAGTCCGCAGACGGCAGACTTGATTATCGACGGCGATCTGGCAACCTTCTGGCAACCCGACCCCGACGATGCGCTCGATCAATGGTCGGTGCAGATAGATTTG
>JAPOYQ010000380.1 GCA_026706505.1 Gemmatimonadota bacterium | reverse complement strand
TGAATTATCAGGGGCATTCCGCCGTAACTCAACTACGTTGGTGCAATATCCGGGTTAGGTCGAAATTTAAGGATGCTTAGTTTGCCCTGCTTTGGGTTGGGTGTCACCGCCGCTTCTTTTTGTCGATCATGAAGCGCTCCTTGTACCAGTTCTCACTTTCCAGTGCTGCTTCTAGGGTATCCCGTATGTCCTCGGAACTACCTTCAGAAAGACCCAGTGAATCGAGAATCAGCTTCGCGCTGCCATAACGAATTCGGGCTGACAGCGCACTAGCAAGAGACCCAAAGTAGCTATCCATGAAGGCCTTGCTAGCAGATTCGTCTTCCCAAATCTCGGGAACCTCGCTAGACACATAGGCTTGGCAGTGTCGGTAGAGCCTACTCTCTGAATCAAGGACCGCCACTAGCCCGTCTAGGTGCCGCTCTACTGCCGACGTGTCTTCAAACAACTTTGGGCGGATTTTGTACTTTTTCCACTGGACGCCTAGATCATTGAGAGCTTTGAGTACGTCTTGCAAGTACAGTGTATACGCGTTGACGATGACCTGTCGTTCCCGCTTCATCCATTCACGCAGAGCTTCGAGCCGCTGTTGCTGACCTTCCGAAGCTATATGCAGTTTTTCTTCTACCTCTGATTGGAGAGGCTCCGCCACCCAGTAGCCGTAGCATGTTTCGATCGCAAATGGTCGAAATTGGACTGAGCCTCGGGGGGGTAGTCCTTCGAGATCCTCATCAACACGCACACTATCATTGAAAACGAAGTTTAGATTAAACGCACCGATACCTCCTTCGGGGTTAGCGAACGATGGTTCAACGCGAGCTATCTTTCTCTTCTCCGAGTGCGGTAATTTCTTCATAAGGTCTCGGAATGGATTTAATGTCATTACTAGATTTGTATAGGGTTCGTAGTAAAGTACTCCTGTCCGAAGAAAGGCGATCAGCGAGTTGACGGTGTCCTGACAATCTTCGAGCGGTGTTGCCCGGTACCATGCGTCCTCAGCGTAGTCCAACACCGATCGAGGGGCCGGTGCCAGCTTCACGAGTACCTCCTCGTTTCGACCATTTAGCCCAGCTTTGGTCGCGTTGGCAGATCCGACCCAGGCGACCGTGTCCGTACCCGTGTGGAACAAGTACATCTTCGTATGAAACAGGCCTTCGGCAAATGCTAAGTTGATCTCAACAGGTCTTGACGGTTTGTGAAGCTTCTTTTGCAAGTCCAAGAGCTCGCATCTTTGCCGGGCCAAGCGTTTTCCGCCTAGACCGTTGAGGATCACTCTTACGCTCCCCCGGCAAGCGCCAGCAATGGTCTCCAGTACGTCCAGTACATAGTATGCAGAAAGAACGGTCACGCTGTCCGCATTCGCTGCCATACGTTGCAATGCCATCTCATTGACAAACTCGCCATCGGACAAGACATTATGCTCAGACCCCGTCACATACAGTGCGACCTCCGCCTTCTCTCCATCCGGCCCGACAAAATTCCCTTCTTCATTGGCAGCGTCTTGGACTTTTAGTTTCACCTCCTCTTGAGCATTTGGATACCGACCTTCAAAGACGGTCAAGCAGACTTGCCGCAACTGTTCGGCACTCACTGCCCACAACCCGGGTGGAAACTCAACGGTATCACTGTAGTAGGTTTTGATAGCCTCCAAGTCCACCCGCCGAAGATCTTCTACGAGCTCCGACAAGTTACCTCGATAGGAGCGTGCCAAGACTGTGCGAAGGTCCTTCTTGTTCCCTCTATCGCTGAAATCTCGCCGTTGGCATAGACGTCTAAGCGCATTCCTCCGCAACGGATACAGCACATCACTAACCTTCATATTCACCTTATTCCCAATCTCGGACTGATTTGCGCCTCTTTCCACAAGGGCATCCGTCCTCGCTACATTCCCCACACAGTGATGCGAACTCCGTCGTGCTCCTCAGTGCGGCGGAAGAGCTTCTCGCTCCACGGCCTGCCCGCCGTGCGGTCGAACAGCACTAGGTGTCCCTCCGCGGCCCCCCACTCGTCCATGTAGGCGGCCGTCTGCGGCAACCCGGTGCGCAGCGCTGCTGCCAGCCCATCCCGCATCAACTTACACTCGATCACCACCCGCTGCTCCCTGCTTGGCGGAGCGCGGTCCTCAGCGCCCTCCGAATCCTTCGCCAAGGGCCAGACCACCGCCAAGTCCACCCGCCCGCGACCAATGCCGTACTCACGATCGATTCTTCCGCCGCCGTTGACCACCCGCTGTAGGAAGCACTGTAGTAGAAGCTGCGGCCCGGCCTCCTTGTACTGGAAGCGCTCGTCCCAATGTGCCGCGTTGGCGCGGAAGTAGTCTTGGAATGCCTCCAGCAGGGCGTCCATGCGCAGTGCGCCGTCGTCATCCACGTACCAAGTGGTCTCGTGGTGCATCGCCTCTTGCTGCGGATAGGTCAGTTCACGGGGGATAACCTCTTGGTAGATCGGGTTGGCGATTGCCACCGGCTTGGTCTGAGTCACTAGCCCTAGGTCGCGCACGTATTGAAGGTCCTCGGTACGGAACGGCTGCACCTGCGGCTCGCCGCTTAGGATGGGTTCGATTACGTGCCGCACCCGGGGTTCCTCGAGCTTGTGGACCAACTGGTCCAGATGGGTGTCCCGGCGTAGGATCAGGCGCTCACGAGCATCCACCACAGTGTCCAGTGCAACTTGGTTCGAGCGGTCGCGCACACCAGCCTTCTCGAAGCAGGCTTCGTTGGCCAAAGCGTTCACCAACCACGGCTGCCCTTGGGTGAGGCGGAACACCTCTGCCATCGCCGCCTCGGTGAACGGCTGGCCGGTCTCTTGGGTGTGCTGGCCGAGCAGTTCGCGCACCTCCTGCTCGCAAAAGTCGCCAAGACGTAGAGACTTGGCCTTGACATTGAAGGCGGACCCGCCTAGCACCGGGTCCTTCTCGGAGGAAGCGTGGATGCGGTAGTCGCGCACATCGCGCACCCCGCACAAAATGACGCTCTGCGGGAAGCGCGCCGGGCGCTCGGCGTACCCCGCGCGCAGCTGGCGCAGCACGGACACCAGCGTGTCGCCGATGAGGGAATCGATCTCGTCAATGAAGAGGACGACGGGCTTGGAATCTGCGCTGGCCCATTGCTCTAGCGTCGCTTGCAGGGCGGCGTAAGGCCCGCGTGCGGAAAGGAGGTCAGGCCAGACCTCCTGAACCGAAGTATCACCCAAAGTGCTGACGCACCGATCCGACAGCATGCCGAGGATGGTTTGAATGCCGGCGCCAACATCCTCCCG
Source organism: Gemmatimonadota bacterium (assembly GCA_026706505.1). The sequence continues at coordinate 194 of JAPOYQ010000380.1, read as the reverse complement.
CGCCATCTGGGCTGGCTCCACGTTCACATAGACGCAGCGGTAGCGACCTGTGGCGTTGAGCCGGTCACGAAGGGTGAAGAGCGCCGTGGTCTTCCCGGTTTCGCGCGGCGCGTGCGGCACGAAGTAGCGCCAGTCCTCGATCAACCGCGCCAGCTCCTCAAGATCCACTCGCGCGCGCGGCGGCACCGCCACGA
>JAPOYQ010000294.1 GCA_026706505.1 Gemmatimonadota bacterium | reverse complement strand
GTCATGCTGAGCGAAGCGAAGCATCCCATACCTATTAGTTCCTAATTCCACGGCAAGGCATACGAGGGCTTATTGACAAAACGCTCCATCCCCAAGTCAAGCCGAATCGCCGATCCAGGCTGAAGACAGACGGTGAAGTGACGGCCCTGCACGGTGGCTGTTTTGTCCTCTAGCTGCCCCTGCACGGTCTGCTGATATTGGGTGGCGTGCGAGTGCCCAGCGCCGGCCTCTTCAGCCGAGATGGGCCGGCGCTGCTGGTAGGCAACGCGGGTGAAGCTGTGCTCGCCAAAAGCGCCGGCCTGCAGCAAGACCTCGCGCTCTTCCGTCGGGTGCAGGTTGACCAAGTGCAGGACGGCCCGCTCGTCTGCCAGCGATTCCACCAAGGCAGCCACGTCTAGCGGCAAGCCCGGTCGGCGGCGTTGCGGGTCGAAGTAGCGCAGACGGGCCATGAGTAGGCCGCCATTGTACATAAAGAGCGGGGCACCCATCGTCAGTTGCACCAAGCCCTCGACAGTGATGGGATTGCGCACTTGCAGATACCAGTCGCCGTACGTAGCAGGGTCTTGTTGGTCGTCGCGCATAAAGGCCAAGCGCTGATATACCTGCGCGTGGTTGTGCCGCAGGATATCCACCGGGTACTCCGGGTATTCGCCTTCGAGGTACGCGGTCCAAGCGGCCTCGTGGCCGCCGCCGTGCTTGGAAAAGTGCGAGCTTACCTGCCGCCAGTTATCGCTGTCGTGGTTGCGCTGCTGTTGGAGCCGCGCCAGGTCCTCTTGCTGCATGCTCATGCACCAGAGGTGGGTCGTGGGATGGGCCTGCATGGGGCTGTATCCGTCCCAGCCTTTGTCGTGGTAGAAATGCGGCGCGTACAGCGTTTGCCCCCTCATTTCCCCCTGCTGCATCAGCACGTCGATTTGCGAGCGCGGAAAGTCCATGTAGCGCAAGTCGCCGGAGAGCAAAGCCGCGTTTTCCGCGGCCGCAATGCAGGCGTCGCTCAAATGGTGCCAGCCGTGCGGCCACGTCCAGCCATAGTACCCGCCGTACCACTTGCCGTCGATGTATTCGCCGATCTGCCCCGACAGGCCGACGTTGTCGGGTAGGATGCCGTTGTTTTGCCGGGTGCGCTCGATCCACGCGTTGGTGTATTCCTCGACCCAGGCTCGGTACTTGTCGTCGCCGCTGCACAGATAGGCGTTGGTCACCATGCTGGTAGCGGCGAGGTTGCAGGCTACATCGCCGCGGCTCATGCGCTCGACGAGGGTTTGGCCCATCTTCTCTTCCATGCCCGGCTTTTGCAAATCCTCGACCGTCTCAATGCCGGGAATGTCGTGAAAGGGCAAGGGCCAAGGTTTCCACTGGGCATAGCGATAGACCGTGTAGTGCTTTTCGAAGTTGCGGTGCGCTGGTCCCATGCTGCCGTTGTGGGCGCAGCGGATGAGCTTTTTCTCCGCGTCGTAATTGGGGGCCTCGGGGTCTTCGTTAAGGTAGAACCCCGCATAGCGCTTGGCGCGCTCGACGTTCTTTTCATGCGTTGGGTCGGCGAGGCACAGCAAATAGAAAAACAAATACCCCTCGCCTTGGTGCATCCAGTCGTACCCTTGCTCGTATTCTTTGACGACCATGGGGTGGCCGTGGCCGGTATCGTAGCGAGTAAACTGCCGGGTGATGCCCTCCCAAGTGCGGTGGGAATATTCGAGCACGTACTCGCCTCCACCCATCAAGTAAAAGAGCGGCCAGTTGTGGAAGCTCTCGTACGCGTCGTCGAGGCCATCGATGCTGCTAAAGTCCTCTGTGGGCGGCCACAGCACCGAGCCGTCCGGGCGCACGTAGCGCTCCATGAGCGGATGGACGGAGGCGTCCATCAGGTCGATTAGGCTGCGCTCGAGAACGGCCCATTGGGGCGGTTCGACAAAAGGTATATTCCCTTCAACTCTTACCACTTTAGCCTCCTCATGTGTTGCGGACGAGGGCCTCCACCTGCGCGCGAAAGACCTCGATTTGCGCCGCGTATTCGTGGCGCAATTGGATGATGAATTGCCCGAAGAGCCGCTCCTGCTTTTGTCGTCGGACTAGCGCCCGAGCGCGGCGCTCGGCCTGCGCAAAGGGCCTCGGTGCGGCGTTAATCGTCGAATCGAGCAAGCGAAAAATGGCGTAGTACGGGCCGCTGATCGGCTCGGAGCTTAGCACCTCAGCGGCCGCGACCTCCAAGGCGATAGGCCCAATGAGTGCGCCGATTTTTTGCCCCTGTGCCGCCTCAAAAAGTGGGACGAACTGTTGCTTCTCCCAAGGATGCAGGTGAAACTCGCCCTGATTGGCTTTGCCGCGTCGGCGCAGGGTGTGCTCGGCGGCCAGCGCGCCCAAGTCGCCGCCGCGCTCCACCTCCTCGCGCAACGCCAGTGCCTCCTCCTCGGTGCGAACTAAAATTTCCTGTACGCCTATCGATTCGAGGGGGCGGAAAAGGTTGGAGTGGCGGTCGTAGAATTCACGGGCTTCTTCGCGGCTGGCGAAAACGCCATCTACCACGTCCCGACGCATGGCCACCAGCAAGTTCGATAGCTGCCGCTCTTGGAACCAAGCGACCACTGCTTCTTCGCGGTCAACGCCCGCCGTGTACGCGCCGGCCAACAGCAGCGCGCGCGGTTCGACGATGTCTCGGACGAACCAGTCGAACTGCTCGGGCGCGTCCTCTGGGAAGCCAACGCCTAGCTCGCGGGCGAAATCGAGCAGATCGCCGATGGTAAATGTGCCGCTCTCGTGTTCGTAGATCGGCTGCTCGCGCTCTTCTGCAGAAAACGCCTTGGCACCCTGCCCAATGCGCCCGCGCACGCGCTCCAAGGCTTGGTCGTGAACCACAAAGTCGAGTTCCTGCCGCAAGTGGGCCGACAGCGCCTGTACGGCCGGCGGCAGCTTCTCCTTGAGCAACTCGGCCTCAATTACCGACTGCACGACCGAGAGCTTGACCGGCACTTCGGCTGTCACCTCGTACACGCCGAACTGGTCGTTGAAGAGCACCGGCTCCGAGAACTGACCCAGCGCCAGCGGAAAGACCTTCTCCTGCAAGATGCGTGGGTACAGCTCGTCCTTGATCAGGTAGCGGCCCCCATCTAGCTGAGTCTCATCGAGCAAGTTGTGGCTAGCCCATGCGTCGAAATCGTCGCCACCTTCCAAGGCCGCCTTGATCGCTCGTGCCTCTTCTATTGTGGCGACTACGATGCGCCGCACTTGCACGGCGCGGTCGCGTCCCGTCTCTCGCTGGTGGGCCAGCATCTCCTCTTGCGTGTGGACGATCTTGTCGTACACCTCTAGCTGCAAAAAGCGGCGCAAGACGCGGTCGCTATGCAGCTTGTCCATCTTGCGGCGGAAGTCGGCGCGCTGGTCGAGGCCCCGCTTTTTGGCCTCCAGGACCATGAGCTCCTTGTCGATTATGGTCTGCAGGTAGTCGAAATAGGCGTC
>JAPOYQ010000255.1 GCA_026706505.1 Gemmatimonadota bacterium | reverse complement strand
TCGCCCTCGCGGTCGGTGTTTACGTACCGCTGGTACTGTTCCCGGGCATAGTTGGAGTACTCCCACGACTGCCAGCCGTACAGCTCGTAAAGCTCCTGGGGCACGTACCACTTCTTGAGGGCCGGATCCAGAGCGTCGTAGAGGACTCCAGGTCCCCTCGGTTCATAGGTTATCTCTTGCCCGCGCCGCTGTCCGAGAAGCCGGTCGGAGGACTGGCCGCACACCTCGGATGCCTGCATCGTGGCGATGAGCGCGAACATACTCAGTAATCCCGTCGCCTTGCCGGTCGTCAACATGGAGAGACCCTCTCTCGGTGAAATCGCCAAACCAGTTTCAGTATACCACTTCGACCACGGTGGTGGCCGTCTCGGCGCTGGCGCTGCTGAGCACGTCTACGTGAGCCAGATAGATCCCGGGCGGCACGCGCTTGCCACTGCCGTTGGTTCCATCCCATGCGATCGACCAGTGACCGCCTCCCTGCTCGCCGGAGAAGAGGCGGCGGACTAGGTGCCCGGCCAGATCGAACACCTTCACCTCAACGGGTACGGGACCGATCACGCGCGACAGGTCGTAGGAGATGCGGGTCTGGTCGTTGACCCCGTCGCCGTTGGGGCTGAGGGGTCGCGGTACGGCCCGGGTATTGATCAGGACGTCGCCGCCCGAAAAGGGCACGTCCACCGACAGCACCCGCGGATCCTCCGTTCCCACCGGAGGAAAGGTGGCGTCCTCGGGGCCGAGGTGGGCCGCGTTGCCGGCGAGAATCTTCTGACCGGTGATCCCGGTTTCGGTGTTGCCAGCCCACCCGGTAAAGGTCGTCCCGTATCTGAGGATGCGGCAGCGAAACCGAATCCTCAGGACGGCGGCCTCGTCGGCCTCTAGGTCGCTAGCCGTTATGAACGGGAAGCGCACCCGGAATCGCTGTTCCTCCACCGCCTCGATGCCGAAGTCGGCGGCCGGATCGGTGGGCAGCGCCGACGGGCTCAGATCCCAACCGGAGAAATCCGCCGCCTCGATGCGGCCATCGTGGAAAAGGACCTGGATCGAGTCGATCGCTTCGACCCGGACCGGCGTGGCGATCTCGAAGGTGTCGAAGCCGCTGTCCTGGCCCGGCCGTATCCGGGTCGGCATCACCGCGTAGGTGAAGGTCGCCGGAATGCCCAGCTCGACCCGACGAGGGTAGATCTCTCCGACGATCCGCTCGGCCGCCGGCGGGAACACCGTGAAGGCCAGTTGCCCAACCCCGGTCGCTGCCTCCAGGTCCCGGCTCGCCAGTTCGACCCGGACTTGAAAATAGCGCCGTGGAGCCGGAGTGCTGATGACCGCCCCAAGCTGCTCGTCATTGATGTTCTCGACCGTGATGCCGCTGGTGCCCTCTGGCCCATAGGGAGCCGACCAGGGCGTCCAGGCGTCTGGATCGTCCCGGATCTCGCCCCGTGGCCTCAGGCCGCGATAGTCCTCTAGGCTCAGAGCAACCTGGTTCTTCTCTGTTAGCGGCAGCGCCCGGTAAGCTCGCAGTGCATCGAGCGGCTCCAAATCGTCTAGGGCAATCTGCTCTCCCTCGGTCGTGGTGGCGACCGCGCCCTCCTTATAGGGGAGATTCACCGAACCGCCGGGACCGGGGCGAGTGAATTCCAGCGGCGTATCGTCATGCCCGGCGCGCGTCGAAATGCGGGCCTGCGCCATCCCGGCGAGCCCTAGGCTTTCCTCGAGCCAGCGGATCTTGCCCCACACGCCCCAGTTGGAACCCAGATCGTAAACATTGGAGATGTATTGGGCCTCGGGCACGAACCCCGTCCCGAATACCCGAAACTCGGCGATTTCGAAGCCGATGGACGTCTGCGACCTCAGGCGCAGGAAGCGCAGGTACTGGGGGGGAATCCGCAGGTCGACCACGGGCTGGTCGTTTTGCAACTCCAGCTTGAAGCTGGTCATCACCGGCCGGCCGGACTCGTCTCTATCATTCTCGCTGCCGTCGTTGACCAGAAGTTCGTACGCGCGCAGATAGTCGTTTTGGAAAGGAAAGTCGGGCGCTGCGAAACCCGGGGCGTTGCGCGGAAAGAACTGGACCCGGTTCACCCCGAAGCGCGCGCCCAAGTCAAAGTCGATCATGGCCCCGAAGGCGAGGACCTGTGGCCCTTCCGCCTCGCTCTTGCGGGTGAAAGCCGTCTCGAGATCGCCGTCCACCATCAGGAGCAGCTCCTCGGCGAGGCCGAGCGTCAAGAGGTTCGGCGAGGTCAGGGTGGCTCCGGCCGCGATATTCCTGGTGGAGTCGGCTCTTTGGGGGAAGTTCACGCCCTGTATGCCGCTAAAGTTGAAGGCCACCCCACCGCCAGGAGAGTTGGTGACAGAGGCCTCGTCGAATCTGCTTGGCACCGCGGTCGGGATCTCTCCACCGCCGCCGTTCCAGGGTTGGCCGCTGGTGCCACCCAGCACCCGGCTGTCGGCAGATAGATTCTGGGCCACTAAACAGAATGTCCCGAGCACGCCCAGGCTGGTTCTGATCCGCTGAATTCTCACTCGATAGACCCTGGCGTCAATACGCTACGTGGACCACGCGGTGCACCTTGCGGCTCGATACGTCTGTGTCCGCATCCACCTCGATCTCCAACAGGTAGATCCCAGGTGGCACTAGCCGGCCGCTCTGGTCGTGGCCGGACCAGCGGACCGCGTAAGATCCGCTCACGAGGGGACGCCGTTCCTCCCACGCCCGCACCAGACCACCGCCCAGATCGTAGAGGCGGGTCTGCACCGCGCGCTGCCCGGTGAGTCGGAGCACCGAGAACTCGAACCGCGCTTCGTCGTTGATCCCATCGCCGTTCGGGGTCAGGGTCGGAGCACTGATCGTCAACGGGCCCATCACTCGTTTGTCTGCCAACGGCCCGCGCAACAGCATCCCCTGGCTCGAGGCTAAGGCGGTCGCATCGCCGGGATCGATCCGTTGCCACCGATTGGCCTCGGACGAAGTGCCCAGTTCCGCCTGCAGGATAGCGCCGGGGCGGAACAGGGTCGTGGTGAACCGCACTTCGATCAGATCGACCTCGGGACCCACCGCCGAATCTAGGCGCACCCACAGCGAATCCGACCCGGTCGGGATCTGCTCCAGATCGGCTGGTCCCAACTCGGCCACCGGGCCGGCGTCCCACTGTGACTCCCGGCCCATGCGGAGGAGTTGCAGATCCAGGTCCACCCCGGGAGCGTACAGGCGAATCTGGTCCATTCCCGGGCCGCTTTGCAGAAACCGAGCTTTGACGAACAGGGACAGGGTATCGGTGGCACCCAACTCGGATACTAGACCCGGCTCGAGCTCGCCGAGGGCCTGCTGGGCTAGGGGATCGAGGAAGTTCAGCCGAATCGACCGCAGGGAAGCCGCCTGTTGCGGATCACTGGTCTTCAGCCAAGCCTGGAGCATGAGGTACGCTCGCGGGCTTGGCGACGTGATGGGGGACCCCGAGAAGTCGTATTCCTCGC
>JAPOYQ010000039.1 GCA_026706505.1 Gemmatimonadota bacterium | reverse complement strand
GCGTCCCCCGCAAAGGAAACCCCGCCCAATCAGGAGCAGGGGGGCGAGTAGTTACATGCAATCTAGCCGTGTCGTTGTATCTGGGCGCACACATCATCATCGAGAAATCATTCGACCCACCCCGCACGCTTGAGGTCTTGGTGCGCGAGCGCGTAACGGCGTTTGGGGGCGCCGCTATTTTTTGGCAACGCTTAGCGGAACTTCCTGGCTTTGCGGAAGCAGACCTGAGTGCCCTTCGGCACGGTTTTACGGGCGGCGCGCCGGTGACGCGAGAGCTGATCGCCCAGTTTCAAAACAAGGGTGTCGGCATACGTCAGGCATACGGATGCACCGAATGCTGCGGTGGCGCCACCATCCCGACGCTCGAAGAAGCGCTCCGCAACCCCAATTCCTGCGGGAAGGCCATGCTGGGTTTACGTCTCGTGGTTTGCGACGATGAAGGCCATCCCTGCCCGCCCAACACGCCCGGCGAAATCCGGCTAGCCGGTCCTCAACTCATGCGCGGCTATTGGAACAATGCCGAAAAAACGGCGGAAGCCTTTGATGGGGAATGGTACCTGACGGATGACATTGGGCTTATCAACGACGATGGAAGTGTCGTAGTCGTTGATCGCAAGAAAAGCATGATTATCAGCGGGGGCGTGAACGTGTACCCTGCGGAAGTTGAAAAAGTCCTTAGCGCAAAGAGCTTCGTCGGCGAGGCCGCGGTCTTTGGCGTACCAAGTCAGGAATGGGGTGAGGAGGTTGTCGCCATCGTCGTGTCTCGAAGTGCCCTCGATGAATCCAGTTTCGTTGAGACCTTGAAAGAGGAGCTCGGTCGCTACAAGGCACCTAAGCGTGTGCGGTTTACGACTGATCCGTTGCCCCGCACTGCCACCGGCAAGATCGATCGTCTCAAGCTGCCGGCACTTTTCGACAAACTGGGTTAGTCCAGCAGAGGTTTGCTTTGAACATTCCCGATTTGAACTTTGGCGATCTGTTCGAGGCGCTCGCGCAAGCCATCCCCCAGCGAACGGCGATCATTTACGGCGATACCAAACTGACATGGCGGGAACTCGACGAGCGCTCCAATCGCCTAGCCAGGAGGCTGATGGAGGCCGGGCTTCGGCCCGGTAGCAAAGTTGCGTTCTATCTACGGAACAGCCCTGCTTATCTTGAGCTGTTCGTCGCCTGCTCGAAGGCACGTCTGACCCATGCCAATGTCAACTATCTCTACGTCGACAATGAGCTTTTCCATGTGCTCGACAATTCGGATGCGGAAGCAGTCGTTTATGACGCTGAGTTCGGCGAGCACATTGAAACTCTGGCGCCCCGTTTGCCCAAGGTTCGGCTGTATCTTGCGGTCGGTGACGAGGCAACAGGCGAGTCTGCCGAGAGCTTTGAGAGGGCCTGTGCTGAAGGAGATGCGGCGCCGCTCGGGATAGAGCGGTCTGGGGATGATCTCTACTTTATGTACACCGGTGGTACGACCGGCTATCCCAAGGCGGTCATGTGGCCGCACAAGCACAGGATTGCCGTGATCGGCATGGCAAGAGGGGACGATGCGGCAAGGCATGCTGAAGCCGTCGCGGCAAGCCCAATCTCTGTTCTGCTGCCCGCATGCCCGCTCATGCACTCAACCGGATTCACCACCGCGGTCGCCAGCCTCCTGAGCGGCGGCACCACGGTCCTGCTGCCCACCAAGTCATTCGACGCCGAGGTTTGCCTGCGGGCCATCGACGACCACAGAGTGCAGACGGTTGCGATCGTCGGCGACGCATTTTCCGTGCCTATTCTGGAGTACTTGGCCGATCGAAGCGCGGACTACGATCTCTCTTCCGTCAGGGTGATCACTTCGGCTGGGGCCATGTGGAGTGCTGAACGCAAGCAACAACTCATGGTGCACTTCCCCAACGCGTCGATGAACGATTCGCTGGGGTCCAGCGAAGGTTCCAGGCTCGGATCAAGATCATCCAAGAACGGCGATGAGGTTGAAACCGCGCGCTTTCAGCTCGGCCCTCACGCCAAGGTGTTCACGGAAGACTTCCGAGAAGTGGAACCGGGCTCCGGTGAGCCTGGGCTGATTGCCACGGCGGGCCCAATACCGCTTGGCTACTACAAGGATGATGAAAACACGGCAAAGACCTTCCCCACCATCAATGGCGTCAGGTACTCCATAGCCGGCGACTGGTGCCGAGTCGAGAGTGACGGCAGCATTACCCTGTTGGGCCGGGGCAACAACTGCATCAACTCCGGTGGTGAGAAAATCTATCCGGAGGAAGTCGAGGAAGCGCTGAAACTGCACCCACTCATTCATGATGTCGCAGTGATCGGTATCCCCGATGAACGTTGGGGGCAGGCAGTCGCGGCCGTGGTGAACTCGGGAAAGCACCAGAGGCTAGACATGGAAGATGTCCGATCACACTTGAGTGGCAAGCTGGCTAGGTACAAGCACCCGAAGCGGATCGAATTCGTAGATGGTGGTTTTCGCCACGCAAACGGAAAGGTCAACTACCGGCTTGTCAGAAAGCTCATGGGCGTGGAGTGAGTCGGGTTTGCGTATCCGCCGCTTGCTTGCGCCGCAGCGCCCGGCGTTCGTCGCCTTGCCGGCGCAAGACGTCTAGGTCGGCTTCGCGGATGGCCATGTAATTGTCCCGCCAACTTTCGTCCCCGCCCCAACGGTAGGGCAAGCGCGCCGTGGTGCGTGGGCCGGCAGCCGTCTCAAACAATGCCATCGTGGACGCCACCACCTGCCTCTGCATGGCGCCATCCCAAGGCCGGCCGCAGGGGTTGCCGAGCGGGAAGTCGGCAAAGGCGAAGCGCGGCACACCGCAGTGCTCCACGATGTCGAGGGCGGAGCCGAGCACCACGGTGGCGATGCCGTCCGCCTCCAGGCAGCGCGCGACCAGACTCACGGTCTGGTGGCAGACGGGTCATAGGGGGACCAGCAGGGCGATGTCCGCGCCGTCCTCCCGGCAGCGGCGGAGAATTTCCGGGGCGTCCTCAGTACGGGTGCGGCGTTGGCTGTATTCCGTGGGCACGCAGTGGAACCGCTTGGCGAGCGCGCCCAATCGCCCCTCGTCCACCATCGCCCGCAACGGCGCAAGGGGCAGGAAGGTCTCGCGGTCATCAAGATGGGTGGCTTTCTTATCCCAGGCCAAGTCATTGGCGAACAGCGGCGGTGCTTCCGTTGTGGATGCCGAGGCAACGCATCGGGGGTCCGTGGCTTGGCGGTCGTGAAGGGCCGAGGTGGTGATGATGGCGAGGGTCGATTCCCCTAGCGGCTTGGCTGGCCTAGTGAAAGGAACCTCATCGAAGTGCGCCCAAACATAGGGCTTGGGGTAGCCCTGCGCCTCGTAGTAGCGCTTGGTGCGCGCCATGTAGGAAACCGGCGGATGGGCAGCGGCGGGGGACATGGACAATCAGTCCGGATGCGTTGCGAACGGTGCGCTGATGGTACACGAACCAAGCGTCGCCGCGGGCGGCGTG
>JAPOYQ010000941.1:2479-3471 GCA_026706505.1 Gemmatimonadota bacterium | reverse complement strand
CCGGTGAAAATCGTCAGTGCGACCACGCCGGCGCATAGCACCGCAAACACCAAGCCGGATTGCCAAGCCCACGCTGCGTGCCGATAGAGTCCGTAACCAATGGCTGCCGAGGCCAAGGCTGCGATCAATTTGACCTCGCCCTCAAAGATCGCCCCCTCGCTAGTGGCAATGATGCCGCTGATGAAGAAGAACATCGCATTGCCCCAAAAGGTGTACACCAGCCACGACACAAAGCCGTCGGCATAGGTCTGATAGCCGCGCCTGAGCACCATGACCATGCCCGACAAAGCGACCGCAAACGGCACAATAAACACTGAGACCCAGAGAATGACCGCACCTTGATTGCCGATCAGGTTGATGGGGTTAAAGGCGGGTTGCTTGTCGGCGATGGTCAGGCGGTCTTCATCCTCGGTGAGCCAACTGACGCTGCCGAGGAATAGCTCACCATTGGCCTGCTGGGCAAAGTACTGATTGGAAGCAAAATCCGCGTCGCCGATGACCACTAGTCGCGTCCGTCCCTCGGACGCCAAGCTGGTGTCGGCAGCCGCGGAGACTGCCACGCCCAGCGGCACCGGGCCGCGCATATCTACTTCCGGATCGAAATCCACCTCACCGCCCTCGCCCATTATGGGTGCTAGGTCCGCTTCGCCCCAACTGCTTTTGTGGGTGTATGCTAACGCAGCGATGTCCGGCTCCTTGAGCCGGTGTTCGGTCATCTGCACCGAGCGCGCCAGCGGGAAGAAGCTCATCGTGCCGGCGGATAGCTTTTCAGTGATCGGGTGATCGCCGTAGTTGATGACTACCGGCACTGAGACATCCGCGCCAAAAAGCTGGCCCAAGCCGCTCAGATCGACGACGAAGTCCTGCCCCAGCTCGACCGAGTATTCGTTCAAAAGCGCCTCAAGCCCGGTCGGCTGACCCGGATCGAGCAAAAACAGCGCACTGCCCCCGCGAGCCAAGTATTGCCCCAGCACCTCAACCTCAGCCGCGAC
>JAPOYQ010000941.1:0-2469 GCA_026706505.1 Gemmatimonadota bacterium | reverse complement strand
TGTAAGGCCTGATTTGAAGCCGGGTACCGAGCATCAGCGCAGGTTTTTCCTCCACGCCAAGACCACCACTAAGGTAGCGTCGTCGGGCACCGGCTCTGCGAGCGTCAATCCCCCTTCGACCGCGAAGTTTAGCTCCTTGAGGCGGCCCTTGAGGGTGGAATAGCCGAGCTCATCGACTTGGTCGAGTTCGGCCTCGCCGTGGCCGCTGGTGAAATAAGCCCTTAGCTCGCGGCCTTTGAGTGCCTTGAGAATGGCATTGCTCAACGCCTCTTCGCTCTGGGCGGTGATGCGCTCCGTGCGCACCTGCCCTTCGTCGATTACTTCAATAATCGAGGTTCCGCGCTCGCGGATGTTGTTCTGCTCGACGCGCAGCCGATTTTTCTGCGGATCGAGCAGCTCGTAGTCGAAGTTGGGCGACACATAGCTGTACTCCTTTAAGAGATCCTCAAAGCGCATGTTCTCCATCTCGCTCATGAAGGTCTTGACACTGACGTACTGGCCGTTGTCTTCGAGGGGCGAGAGGAGTCGGTGGGTATCGTCCGACAGCGTAAACAGCGCGTCGGCCGTCATGTCCTTGCGGAGGTGGTAGCGGTCGCCGAGGAAGTTGACCAGCGCGGCAATGCCTAGCGAAATCACAATGCCCAACCCGGCCGCGCTCAAGTCGGCTAAGCTCCAGCGCCCCTTGCGCGAGACGACCACAATGCCGACCAAGGCGATCACCCCTGGGTAGAGCACCACGCTGAGCCAGAAAATCCACTCGCCGTCGCTTTCAGTCAGGGCGATGGGATTGTGGCCCGGCTCGCGGGGGCGGATCGAGATCAGGGCCTCGTCCTCGGCCAGCCAGCTCAGGGCGTTGAGCGCCAAGTCGCCGTTGCCCTGGACGCCGAAGTACTGGTTGGTGGCAAAGTCCGAATCCCCAAAGACCACCAAGCGGCCCCCCGCCTCGGTGTCTCGGGCGGCAACAGCCAAGGACACCGGCCCGGGCTGATCGACGCCCTCGTCGAGCTTGACCGTCTGATCGCCCTCGCTGGTGAGCACGCTCAAGTCGGTTTCGGCCCAACCGGCCTCCGACGTCATAACCAAGGCCCCTCCTTCGCGGCCGCTGCTCTCGTCAAAGCGCACTGAGCGCCCGAGTTGGAAGAAGGTCATCAAGCCCTGGTGCTTGCGCGTGACCGGATGGTCGCCGTAGGAAAGGGCGACCGGCGTGGTAAAATCGAGGCCAAAGAGCGAGCCAATACCGCTGGTATCGATGACGAAGTCGTCGCCGACCGCCACGCCCCACTCGTCCAACAACTCTGCTAAGCCGCTGTCGGCGAGCGGGTCCAAAAGCAACAGCAAGGCTCCGCCTTCTGCTAGATAGGAGCGTATGGCCTCAACCTCCACCGGGAAGAAGGGCGTGCGCGGGCCAGCGATGACCAGCACGGCGCAATCTTCGGGCACCGCCCCTTCGCGAGCGAGAAAAAGCGAATCCTCGACCGCGTAGTCGATTTCTGTCAACTGGGCCTGGAGCTGCTCCAGCCCATCGGGTTGGTTTGCCAGCCGGCGCTCGCCGTGCCCCACCGTCAAGTAGATCCGGTCTTGGCGCTCGCGCGTCAGCTTGAGCAGCGAATTGACGATCTCGCGCTCTTCAAGCTCGGTGATTTGCTGTTGTTTGTCGCCGCTTTCCAACACCAGCGTGTCGTAGCGGCGGATGCCGTAGTCCTCGGTGCGACCCGGATCGCGGTCTGGGTCGATGAATTCGTAGCTGAAGCGAGTGTTGTACGTCTCCAGCTCGGCCAGCAGCAGTTCGAGTTCGGCGTTTTCTCCCCCCTCCATAAAGGCGAGGGCATGGACATCCCTGTCCAACGCCTTGAGCGTCTCCACCGTCAGGTCGGCAAGGCTGTGCAGCCGGCCCTCAGTCAGGTCGAAGCGCTCGGGATAGCGGTTGCCCAAAAAATTGACCATGGCCACAATGCCAAAGACCATGATGCCCCCCCAAAAGGCGTTGAGCCAGCGGCCGTACTGGCGGAAAAGCGCCGGATTGAGTAGGCCAGCCGCGGCCACCATCAGGGCACCGAGTGCCAAGTTGAAAAGCCCAACCGAACCGCTCTCGGCATTGAGCAGATAGGCCAAGCCGCCCGCGACCATCAGCGCCGCGCCGACCAGCCCCAAGGGCGTGGTATATGCCTTCATACTCAGCGCCTCCATCTCCGCGATTCAATGACACGCGTGGTCAAAAACAAGCAGAAAAACGTAAAGCTTAGGTAGAACACCACGTCCTTGGTGTCGATGACTCCGCGCTGGAAATCTTCGAGGTGTGCTATAAAGGAGAGGTACTGCAGGATTTTGGCGGCGGTCGGGCCGGCAAAGTTCGCCGACCAGTCGATGAGCCAGAACAGAAGCAACATGCCAAAGGTCAGCAGCACGGCGACGATCTGATTTTCAGTCAGCGCCGAGGCCAAGATGCCCACGGAGATAAAGGTCGCGCCG
>JAPOYQ010000675.1 GCA_026706505.1 Gemmatimonadota bacterium | reverse complement strand
ATGTCGATTGCGGACAATGTGGACGATGCCTATGCGCTGGCATTTCTGGCAACCCACTAGGTGAAAGGCTTGAGGCAGGCGACCTTGGTGATGCAAGTGCCAGATGGCCGGCACCAGTTTGCGCCGAGTCAGGTCGCCCGAGGCACCAAAGATGACGAGGGCACAGGGGTCGGGAATGCGTTGTTGGATCATAGTGTAGTGTGTAGAAAATAAAAAAGGCCACAGCGTCCGCCATGGCCTCCCACACCGCCTCGTGTGAGTTTTGCAAATATACAAGTGTGGGCGAAAATCAACAAGTCGATTGTGCCGGTCAAGGCGTTGTGCGCAGCCGCCTTGGCGTTGCTATATTAGCACAGCTAACTTTGATGCGAGGAAATATGGGTAGGTATTTGGTCACGGGCGGAGCGGGATTTATTGGTTCTCACCTGTGTCAGCGCTTGTGCGAAGAAGGGCACGCAGTGCGGGTGCTAGACGATTTGAGTACGGGACGGCGCGAAAACTTGGCCGACATCCTGGGCGAGATAGAGTTCGTCGAGGGCGATATTCGCGACGCGGCCTTGCTCGCCGAGGTCGTGCAGCAGGTCGATTGCGTTCTGCACCACGCAGCCATCGTGTCGGTGCCCGCTTCGATCGAGCAGCCCCTCGTCGATCAGGAAGTCAACGCCGTGGGAACGCTGCGGCTGTTGGAAGCGGCGCGGCAGGCCGGGGTCCGCCGCGTGGTTTTCCCCAGTTCGGCCTCGGTGTATGGCAACAATCCGCAAATGCCCAAGTGCGAGGACATGCTGCCCGAACCCGAGTCGCCCTACGCGGTTTCCAAGGTCATGGCCGAGCACTACGCTCGAGTGTACAGCCAGCTCTACGGCTTGGAGGTGGTCGGCTTGCGCTACTTCAATGTCTTTGGCCCTCGGCAGGTACCGTCTTCCCCGTACTCGGGCGTCATCTCGATTTTTGTCGCGCGTATGCAGGTCGGCGAGTCGCCAACCGTTTGCGGCGACGGTCACCAATCGCGCGATTTTGTCTATGTCGGCGATGTGGTAGAGGCCAATATGAGGGCCGCTACTACTCCGGAAGTCGCCGGGCGGATATACAATATCGGCTGCGGCCGCAGTGCGTCGCTGTTGGAATTGATCGCTGCGCTCAACCAGATTTTGGGGACCGAGTTGGTGCCGATGTTCGCCCCGCCTCGGGCTGGCGATATCCACTTCTCGTCAGCCGATATATCGCGCGCCCAGGCCGAGTTGGGCTACGAGCCGAGGGTTGGGTTTGTCGAGGGATTGGAGCAGACGATTGCGGCGTGGGAAGACTCCAACGTTGCGAGGCAATAAAAGGAAGCGCTATTGTGGCAACCATAGTCGATGGCAAAAAGCGCATCCCCTTTATGCGTGGGATGCTAGTGCACTACCTAATTGAGCGTGGTTTCAGCTACGAAGACGCCCGCGCTGTGGCCAATGCGGTGCGCGCGTCTTTGGGCAAAGTAGAGTCCGTGCGCAAGAAGGACATGGTGCAACTCGTAAACAGTGCCATTCGCAAGGGGTTCGACACGCACGAGGTCGGCGACCTAATTTTTTGGGAGCGCCAGCCGACTACCATCATCGTCGAGCGCAAGAGCGGGTCGCGGCCTTTCTCCAAGGAACTGCTGTCGGATTCCATTCAGGCGTCTGGGCTGGCTCCAGACCAGAGCTACGAAATTGCGCAGACGATTGAAGTCCGCTTGATAGACCAGCGCCGCCAGCACATCGCGCACTGGGAGTTGGAGGATTTGGCGGCCGAACTGATCGAAAAGTCCTTTGACAAGTCCTTTGCCGAGCGCTACCGCTTGTGGCGCGCTTGGGGCGATGTAGATAAACCCCTGATCATCCTCATCGGCGGTGCCAGCGGGGTCGGCAAGACCACGTTGGCGATTGCGCTGGCCAATTTGCTCAATATTCCTCGGGTGGTAGCTACCGACGATTTGCGTCAAGTCATGCGCCTGACGCTTGCACAGGAGCTGGTGCCGGCCCTGCACACCTCCTCGTACACCGCCTGGAAGGTCGCTCCTGCGACTGGCCATCTCGACGTAGTCGTCGCCGGGTTTCGCGAGCAGGCGCGCAGCGTCTGCGTTGGGGTCAAGGCCATCATCAGCCGCTGCATCGAGGAAAATACCAGCGTCATCATCGACGGCGTGCACCTAATCAGCGACATGTTGGATTTAGAAGAATACGCTGGCGACGCCTTTATCACGCCCATTTGTTTGGGGCTTTCTGGCCGCGACGCCTTTGAGGATCGCTTTGCCCAGCGCGCCAGTGAGGCCCCGTCGCGCTCGGCCCATCGCTATATGAAGCACTTGGAGGATATTCTCAAAATTCAGGACTATCTCATTGAAACGAGCGCTGTCCACGGCATCCCGGTGATTACCACGACCTCGGTCGAGAGCCTGACGAGCGAGGTCGCCATGGTGGTCAGCGAGCAACTGCAGGAGCAGGAGGAAATTCGCAAGGCCCTGAGTGCCGCGCGCAAGAAGCGCTCGGCCAATTGACGTAGCGCGCCGCTTGTTGATTCGCCCAAGGCTGTATTGTATATTCCAAAAATCGCGGCTAATGGGCCGTGGAAACGCGCAACCAAGTTAGGATAGAGATGCTGAGCAACAAAAAGAAGGGTACTTCCGCTAGCAATGGCCAAGCGCTCAATACAATTATCGGCCGCGGCAGCCACTTTGAAGGTAAGCTGACGGTGGATAACAGCGTCAGAATCGACGGCGTATTCAAGGGTGAACTGGCCTGCACAGGAGAGCTAACGATCAGCCAGTCGGG
Source organism: Gemmatimonadota bacterium (assembly GCA_026706505.1). The sequence goes on along the minus strand of JAPOYQ010000675.1, from coordinate 706 downwards.
TGAGGCCGATGCTACGTTGCAGTGCAAAGACGCGTACATCGACGGCGTCGTAAGTGGCACCGTGCGCGCCGATAAGGTGCGGTTGGACACGCAGTCGCGCTTTACCGGCGACGTGTACACCGACTCGTTCACGGTCTCCGAGGGCGCGATATTCCACGGTTCTTGTTCGATGGAAAACCACCAGAAAAAGAGCGAGTCGCCGGCAACGGATGCCCCAAGCGACGAAGTTGCAAAGCCCGACCCGTTTGGGCCTAGACCACAAGTCCAAAAGAAATAGCGTTCCCCACTTCGTTTTTGCGTGAAAAATCCATCTGCACTGTGCGCTGCCGATGGATTTTTTCTTATTGCTGATGAGCCAACGCGACCATACTGCGTCCAAACGCCGCCGCCGCTCGGCTCCAATGGAGGAGATCGCAGTACCGCCTCCGCGTACTCGGCATCGGCCGACGCGAGGCGCGTCGTCTATAGGTGGTTGGCGACGCTGGCGGCGCGGTGCCCTAGCCAGTTTGGGCGCGTCGCCGGTTTTCCGCGCGTACATCTTTCTCGGCAGCATTGCCGCTATCTTGGCCTTCCTGCTCTACAATGAATCGATTATCGCCGAATTGCGCGAACACGAAAAGAACCGGGTCGATCTCTATGCGCACCTGATCTCGTTCACGCCGCAGGCATCTGAAGGCCAAATCCCCACCCTCTTCACCGAGGTGAT
>JAPOYQ010000786.1 GCA_026706505.1 Gemmatimonadota bacterium | reverse complement strand
GGGCGATGGCTTGCTCTAAGGCAGACATGGCCTCTCGATGTCTCCCCGCTTGGGTTTGCAAGGTGGCTAAGGCGACGAGAGCGGCTACATGCTGGGGTTCCAGCACCAACAGTTTCTCGTATCCAGCCTCGGCTTCGGCGGGTCTACCGCTGCGCCCGAGCAATTCGCTACGGTGGTAGAGGGCATCTACAAAATCAGGCTCCAAATCCAGTGCTGCTTCAAAAGCGGCAATGGCCCCGTCGAAATCTGCCGTAGCTCTCAGAGATTTGCCGAGCTGATGGCGATAGAGCGCCTTTTCTGGTTCCAACTCAATGGCGCGCAGATACTGGAGTATAGCTTCGGGGTAGCGGTGTTCGGCGCTAAGAGCATCCCCCAAAACAAAGCGAAAAGAACCATTGAGCGAATCGAGTGCCACAGCCCGTTGAAGGGGGGGGATAGCTAGCCCGTATTCGCCTAGGCGAACGTGGGCTAGCCCCCAGTTAAAGTGGACTGAGGGAAGTTTGGGCGCCCGTTTTGCGGCTTGGTGCAGAACAGTCAGAGCTTTGCGCGGTTGGCCCTGTTTTAAAAAGAAAGCCCCTCGGTTGACCAACCGTACACCTTCTGGATCCTGCGCTGGTGGGCGTGCCTTTTCGAAAGGGGTCTGGGTGTCTGTGCTGCAAGCATACAGGAGTAGGACACCCCAAAAGGCACTGCAGCAGCGGTGAATAGACATCGCGGACTCAATCCAATTGTCGCGGTCCCTTTTTTCTTTTTACCATACTATATAGCATTACGTAAAGTCACGCCAATATAATCCCCAAGCTGGAAAGCAGCAATGGATCTACTATGGCTACAGGTGCTTATACTGTGCAGCTTCTGATTGCGCTTATCTGCTTTTTCCTCTCCGGCTTTGCGGGCCTAGTGTACGAAGTAGTCTGGATTCGCCAAGCTTCATTGCTGTTCGGCTCCACTACCTTTGCCCTCAGCACAGTCCTAGCGGTTTTCTTCCTAGGCCTAGCCTGCGGTTCGTACCTCTTCGGCCGCTACGGTCAGCGGACCGGCCATCCTCTACTCGTTTTTGCTCTGGTTGAAATCGGCCTGGGGCTTTCGGCGCTAGCCAGTCCATATGCCTTCGAATTGGCAGACATCTTCTACGGCACAGTTTACCGGTCCCTAGCCGGGCACACCCTTTTGCACTTCCTGACTCGGATTGTTCTAGTGGGATTCGTGGTCTTGCCGCCGACTGTTCTCATGGGTGCCACCCTCCCCCTTTTCTGTCGTCAGTTTGTGCGCAGTGATGCCAAAATTGTCCGTTCCGTCGGCTTGCTCTACGGCATCAACACCTTGGGTGCAGCCTTGGGTTGTGTCTGCGCCGGATTTGTCCTTTTGCCCGAGTTAGGCTTTCTGGGCACAGTGCGACTTGGCGCCGTTCTGAACATGCTCGTAGGCCTCGTCGCAGGATCTCTGCCAATCGCCAGAAGCGGACTGGCTCGACCTCGGCTTCTAGGGACGGAAGAGAGAGGTCATTGGGGTGTATTTGCGCTGTTTTTTGCCGTTGGCCTTGTAGCGTTGGGAGGCGAGGTGCTGTGGACGCGCTATTTGGGACTTTTGATCGCCAATACAGTATACACCTACACGCTGACCTTGACCGTAGTGCTAGTGGGTTTGGTGTTGGGGAGCGTGCTCGCCTCCCTGTTCTTTGATAGGACAATACATAGAGCGCGGTATTTCGGCGGTCTCCAAGTGCTTTTGGGGCTGGTAGTACTCGTCCTAATGATGCTCCCATCAGACATCTGGCGGCGTCTGGGGGAGGAGTGGTGGATTTATGCAGTTTTACTGCTGCCTCCCGCTGTTTTAGGAGGTGCATCTTTTCCGCTGGCGGTGAGGATGGTGGTCGAGGACGCATCCGCAGCAAGTGGTGGCACGGGAAAAATCGCCGCAGTCAACACATTGGGGGGAATCGCGGGGTCGTTGGCGATCGGCTTTGTGGGCCTGCCATTCTTTGGTCTGGAGAGCAGTCTCCTCTTCATCACGGGCACGAGTTTGGCTGTCGGGTTCGCGGCGTGGATCTGGCTCGACCGCACATCTACCCTAGCCGTTAAAGCGGCATTCATAGGACTCTTCTCGTGCGTATGGCTCGGAGTTCCCTACCTGCTGCCCACCCGCATTCCCGCCGACTTTCTGGGCGGTCGGGAAGAGCTTGTCGACTTCCGCGAGGGCTACGGCTCCAACTTGGCGGTCATCCGCCAAGATCGTGGACTTCAACTCGAAATCAACCGCTGGTGGCAAGGAAGGGACCGCAAGACACACCAAGTAATGGCGGCCCATGTCCCCATGTTGTTGCATCCCGAGCCCAAGCGAGTTCTCTTGGTGGGCGTCGGCACCGGTCAGACCGCAGCTCGCTTTCTGCTCTACTCGATTGACCGCCTAGAGTGCGTCGACATCGAACCCACCATCTTCAGCTTTATCCGCCCCCATTTCGACTCCGGTTGGATGGAAGATCCGAGAGTCGAACTGATCGGTGCCGACGGCCGCAACTATCTGCGCCACACCTCCTCGACTTACGATGTGATTTCCCTCGAATTGGGCCAGCTTTCCCGTCCCGGTGTGGCATCTTTCTATACGGTCGACTTCTATCGCCAAGTGAAAGAACGGCTGCGTTCTGGCGGTTTTCTGGTTCAATTTGTCCCCTTATCCCTTTTAACCGCCGACCATTTCCGCAGCACCGTGCAAAGCTTTCTCGAGGCTTTCCCCCACAGCCTGTTGTGGTACAATACTTCAGAACTGCTGCTCATCGGCAGTGGGCAGGATTTCTCCATTGATCAGGCCGTTCTCGAAGGACGTCTGTCCAGCGAAAAAATTCGCCACGATCTAGAGTACAGCCACTGGGGAGGGTCCCTCTACTGGCTCAACCGACCACAGGTCTTTTTGGGCAGTTATCTGATGGGATCTAGTGGTTTAGCCAAACTGGCGAATGAGGCCCCGGTCTACAGAGACGATCAGCCTGTTCTCGACTACGCGGTTGCTCGCGCCTTTGTAAATCGGACAAACGCGCTCCCGACGCTCGATCTTTTGCAGAAGCATTTGGAACCCTTCGCCACCTTGATGCCTATTGGGCCAGATGAAAATAGGAGTATTGAGGAAATACGGACCAAAAACCTGCGGGAAATTGCCGCTAGCGCCGCCCTCCGGCAAGCTAAAGTTCTAATCGCCGTCCGAAACTATCTGGACGCCGCGAGACTATTGGCAGTTACCCTGCAGCAACTCCCCGAGCACCTAGTGGCTCGGCGCACTCTCGCGGATGTCCTGATGCGCTTGGGCCGCTTTGCAGAAGCGAAGGCCCATTACACCCAAGTCGTGGAAATCTCCCCCCGAGATGTACAAGCCTTGGACGGCTTGGGGCTGGCATTCCACCAGTTGGGGCACCTCGACGAAGCGATCCACCACTACAAGGCTGCGCTACGGCTACAGCCCGACCGGGCGGAAACCTGTAGCAATCTCGGAGGAGCACTAGCCCGGCGAGGAAAG
>JAPOYQ010000487.1 GCA_026706505.1 Gemmatimonadota bacterium | reverse complement strand
CGCTAGGAGGCGAAAGAGCAGCAGGAAGAACGCCGCGCAGCAGATCCACTTGGCGTATTGCATCGTCGGCTCGAGTTCTACATTGCGCGGCGGGTGTAGCTGTTGGTCGGCAGCCCATAGATCGACAGCGTAGTACACCAAAGGAACGTTGATAAAGGCGAGAATGCCCAGTACGGCACTGATGCGTTGTACTGGGCCGTATCCTCGCACCATTAGGTAGGCCACATAGATGGTGAAAGTAATCAGCATTGAGGTCAAGCGCGGCTCCCATCGCCAGTAAACCCCCCAGATGGGTTTGGCCCACAAGGGCCCGGTGATCAGCACGATCAACGCAAAGATCACGCCCAATTCAGCGGAGCATAGCGCTAGGCGATCCCACTTGTCCTCGCGAGTGCGCAGATACTGTATGCTGCCGACGAATACCAAAAAAAAGGCCAGAAACGAAGAAAACGCCGCCGGCACGTGAAAATAGAAGATTCGCTGGACGATTCCCATTTCTTTTTCAGTAGGGACCCACAGAAAAATCGCGCCCAAGGCGACGAGCATGACCGCGAAAACCAAACAGGAGAATGGGACCGAGCGCATCATTCCTCGATTGCGTATTCAAAGAGCATTAGCGAGAGCACGGTGAAAACTACCGCGTACACTCCCAACATCTGCAGGTGCGGAAAGAGCTTTTCGCAACAGTCATTGGCCAGCACTAGTCCCGTCGCCTCCACACAGGAAATCAACGCCGGCAAGATCATGGGCAAGAGCAACAGGGGCATCATTAGTTCGCGCAAACGCATGTTGTTCGACAATGCCGCAAAGAGCGTGCCCACCGACGCCAAACAAGCCGACCCTAGGATGAAGATGGCCAGCAAAGGAACCAAGGATAATCTCAGGGACAGGTTAAAGAAGAGGGCGAAAAAAGGCAAACTCAGAAGTTCAACCGTTAGGAGAAAAACAAGATTGCCCAGCATTTTACCTAGGTAGATGGAACTGCGGTCCCCCGGTGCTAGCAGTAGCGCGTCGAGCGCGTCGTTGTCGCGTTCATCGGCAAAAGAGCGGCTCAGACTCAACAAGCTGGCTAAAACGTAGGACGACCAGAGTGTGCCAGGCCCAATCTCGCGCAGAGCGGCCCCGCCTAGATCGAAGGAAAAGTTGAATACCAGCAACATCAACAGTATAAAGAAGACCATCGGGCTGAGACGCGCCTTAGTGCGCCACTCGGCCTTCAGATCCTTGCGCAGTATCGCCAGCGCACGCCCTAAAAAGCTCATGAGCCAGCGTCGAGATAAGGTGCACAAAGCCTGCGCAGTTGGTTAGAATCTTCCGTCAGGACTTGGTCTAAGCGCCATTGGCCGCGTTCGATTACCAGCAGGCGATCCACTAGGCCCTCGGCCTCGTCGAGGCGATGCGTCACCAAAATGCAGGTGCGCCCTTCTTGCCGAAGCCTGCGCACGAGGCGGTGCAATGCAGCGCTGGCCTTGGAGTCGAGGCCGGTAAATGGCTCGTCAAGCAAGAGAATAGAGGGGCCATGCAGGATGGCACGGGCAATTGCTAGACGCTGCTTCATACCGCGAGAGAACGAACCCACGCGCTGGTCGAGTCGCTCGTTCAGACCAACAGCCGCTAAGGCCGCGGCGAGCCGTTCGTCTGGATTGGCCAATCCATAGAGTTGGGCGAAGAAGCGCAAGTTCTCTCGCGCCGTCAGTTCGTCGTAGAGTAAGGTCTGGTGCGAAAGCAGTCCGATTTCTGCCCGTACCTCGGGGATGCGTTGGGGATCGCGACCGTTGACCTTCACTTTCCCCTCCGAAGGTCGGCAGAGGCCAGTCACCAGCCGCAGCAGGGTACTCTTGCCCGCGCCATTGGCACCAACGAGTAGTACCGCTTGGCCGCGCGGGATGACCAGATCAGTGGGATGCAAGGCTGTGTGGGTGCCGAAGCGCTTGGCCGCACCTTCCAAGACGATTGCGTCGTCTCCACCCATCACACTTCAAGTGCTTGAGTCAGGGCAACAGCTTCGCGCATCAGATGCGCCCGCTGGTCCATGTAATGCGGATCTTCGGGCCGACCGGCAAAAGAATCGTCGAGCCGAGCGATTTCCTCAATGAGATGCTGTCGCCGTTCCTGTGCGCGGGCGCGATCAGTGCCTAGGTGTTGACGGCTCAATGCTAGCGCGACACCTCCGGCGACGAATGCGCCTGCCAGCGCAGCCCATTTGAGCGACCAACGCAGCGAGGGGGCAAGGGGTAAGGGAATCGCCACCCGCTGGTTTGGCTGTAAGTTTTCTAGGACAAATTTTTGGTACCGGCGTCCGTGCTGTTCGATAATACCTAGGTCGATAAAGGGAGGTTCGATGTCCATGGAAGGAGGATCGAGAAAAACCTCCAAGCGGTCGGTAGGATAGATCACCTGATGCACGTAGGGACTGGCGAATTCGCGTGCGTCGAGGTTAAAAGAAAAACTCCGCTGCGAGCGGCCTGGAGGCAGAGGTTGGTTGTCGAAGAAACGGTCTTCTCCAGCTTGGTGGAGCAGACCCGAGTGGCTTTGGAGGTTGAACAGGCCCATTGGCAAGGCCAGTTCGGTCACCCGACGCTCACGCCCGTCGCCGCTACCTGAGTACGTGCGCTCTAGGGAGTTGTGAATTTGCAGGAGTTGGATACACTCAATCGCGTTCTCGCGCAAAGAGAAGAAGAGATGGTGAGCAGCGATTTGGATCCCGGACGGGTCATTGGTTTTTTCGTAAACCTCGAGGATGATCTGTTGCTGTGCGCCAGCCTCAAGGGTCGAAGAAAAGTAGGGGATGTCGTCGTAGTAGGCGGCCAGCCCGAAGTGGAGTCCGCTCTGTAGGAAGGGGCCGGTAAAAGAGAAGCGCCCCTCGGCGTCGGTTTCCTTGCGCAGCATCTCGAGTATCTGTCCGTCTTGGTGGACGTAGAAAGCCACGGGAATGCCCGGGATCCGCGCTTGAGTGAAGGGGTTGAGTACATACCCGTTGATCGCCGCGCCCCACAGGTCGGAAGCGCAAAGGACGATTGCAGCATAAAGCCAACGCAGGGCCATGGCTCAGCTAGATTCCACTAGAGAAGCGCCGCATTGCGGACAGAACAGATCGCCCTCGCGTCGCAGAGCCCCACAGTCGTGGCAACGAGGAGCAGCGGTCTTTTGGCGCAAGGCCGCGACTTCCTTTTCTATGCGTCGTTCGAATTGATCGCTGCTCGCGCCGTTGAGCCGATCCAACTCGCCTATAACTGCCAGCGTCTCAGCCTCCAGTTCGGCGAAGAGGCGCTGAAAATCCTCTGCAGACACTTTGCCGAGTTCGCGGTCGAGTTCCAACTCGACGATCTCGCCCAAAAGCTGCTCCTTGCGCTCAAAAAGCTGCCGCGTCGGCCCACTCGCCGCGCTCGTTCGCCCGCTCGTCAGGAGGGGACGTCCCAAATAGAGCAATAGCCCCAATAGTAGAGCGACTGAACACAATATGGGTAAGAGTCCTATCTCGTTCATTGTAATATTAGGCTCTCACAGGCCCGCGCAGGCC
>JAPOYQ010000447.1 GCA_026706505.1 Gemmatimonadota bacterium | reverse complement strand
AGCGGGCCTAGCGCCACGGCCCCCAAGCCCAAGACGCCCAACCCCACCACGGCCACGGTTTCGCCGGGCGCGAAAAACGCCTTGGTGTAGCAATGCATGCTCAAGGCGTACAAATGGGCAAACACCGCATCTTCGGCCGCGACCCCGTCCGGCACGTGCACAATGCTCTCGCTGTCCCGCGCCACGTACGCCGACTGATGGGGATGCCGCGACACCACCCGATCTCCCACCGCGAACTTGGTGACCTTGCTGCCGACCCCGCGCACCACGCCTAGGTTGCTGTCGCCCACCCAGCGCGGAAAATCCGGTGCTCCGGGCACCTGTTCGGCCCCTTCGTAGTTGCCGCGGTCAGTGCCGATCTTAAATCCCGTGATCTCCGTCTCCACCCAAATCTGGTCGTCTTCCAAGTTCTCCGTGTCCAGCGTCAAATCTTCAATCCGCAAATCTCGCGATCCGTGCAGCATGGCAATTTTCATGCGATTTCCTCCGGCTGTTAAAGTCCAATTTCGTGGCGCAGCGACTCGGTATCGGCGCACCAGTTGCCGACGTTCCAGCGGCCAAAAGCTCCCAAGGCCCCGCGTTCGTCTGGTCCGAAATAAACAGGGACGTGTACCAGCGACAAGCCGCCGTGCGCCCGCGCCTGATCCAACGCCCTTTCCAGCGACTCGGGCGAATACCCGCCGCTCAACGCGACCACGCCCTCCACTGCACTCGCCCAAGCCACGTAGTCAACGACCACGCGGTCCCAGGTGCCGCAGTCAGCCCCGTACTGGGCCAATTGCAAACCCGAAATCGCTCCCATCCGCCGATTGTCCAACAGCAGGATGCACCCGGTCGCTCCGTGCTCTACCCCGTCGATGAGCACCTGCGGATTCATGGTGAAAGAGCCATCGCCGCTAATGGCCAATCCGTAGAACGGCTCGGTCGCTACCGCAGAGGCCAACAGCGCCGAGACCGCAAAACCCATATAGCTAGCCCCAGTCTCGGTAAAGGTGCGCCCCAAGCGATCGTCCTCTACCACTTGGAAGCCATTGGCCTGCACGTCGCCGGCGTCGAAAAAACACACGGCATCGCGGGCACGCGCCCAGTCCGTGGCCACCTTGATAGCCATCGGTTGCGTCAGGACCTCCGCGTCCCACATCTCGTCGTACAGCACTGACTTGCGATAGCGCACGGCCTTAAACGCCGCCCACTCCCGCTTCTTGTCGCTACAGGCTTGCAACCAAGCCGAAGGGGAGCCGTTTTGCACGCGGCGCGCGCTGAGAGCGCGGTTCAATTCTCGCAACGTCCCGGCCGCATCACCGACGAAGGCCATAGTCTTGCCGTAGTGGGTGGCAGTTTCTGGATCCGCGTTGATATTGACGACTCTCTGCACGCGCGGATAGCCCGTGCGCGACGAATCGGACTGGCAGACAAAGCGCGAACCTACGGCGATCAAGAAATCAGCTTCCTCCATCGCATAGTTGCCGCAGATTGATCCCTTGCTCCCGCCGACGGTCATGTTGCGCGGATGGTCGTACGGCAAGACGCCGGAGACTAGGGGGCTGGTCACGGCTACTGCGTCGGCTAGCTCCAACAACTCAGCTAACTCCGCCCCGGCCCCACGCGCACCACCGCCGACCTTGACGACCACGCGCTCGGCTGCGGCAATGGCGGCGGCCGCCTCTGCGTAGCGACCCCCGGCAGCACCCAACGGCGGCGGTGCGCCCACGGGCAACTCGTCCAAATTGAATTGCGCCAACTCCGCCGGTTGCACGTTGAGCGGCAAGAGCAAGAAAAACGGCTCGGCCTGATGTGGATGATCCACCGCGTTGAGTCCGCGCCGGAGCGCGGTGGCAAGCGCCAGCGGCGTGTGCAGCGAGTACGTCCGGCTCATGGTGCCAAACAGCCGCAGGAAGGCATTTTGTTCGGTCCCGGGAATCTGCTGCATGTTCGGCCCTTCGTCTTGGGTCGTCTCGTCCCCGAGCAGATACCAGATGCCCAACCCGTCCGAGCGCGGGACAATAGAGGCCGCCAGCGCTTGCAGTGCGCCCGGACCGATCGAGGTGACGACCGCGGCCTTTTCGCCGCGCACCCAGCGCAAGGCCGCAGCCGCGTGCGACGCCTCGATTTCGCTGCGCACCCCACAGACGCGCACCAGCCCTGCGTCCTGATAAATCCGCAAGACCTCGCCGATCTCAGTCGAGCCGTGGCCAAAGACGCAGAAGAAGGTCCTGACTCCTTGCAACCAAAGTCCCAAGACGAGCGCCTCGGATACCGTGGTGTCGATGCGGCGGCCCAGCACCCCAAGATCCCCGGCTGCGGCGATTTGCTGCGCCCGCTCCTGCCGCGTCTGTGCCAATTGCGCTACGGTTGCTTCCATGATTAGCGGTCCGACAGATGCCCCCAGATGCACTCGGCCACCACGCGCCCCAATAGCTGCGATCCTTCCTCGGTAAAATGCACCCCGTCTTGAGTCAAAAGCTGTGCCTTCCCCTCGCGTTCAACAACGGCAAAGAGGTCGTCAATCGGCACCCCTAGGCCCACCGCCACAGCGCGGGCCGCCGCGTTGTAGGCTTCTACATCGGCCTCCAAGCGGTCGAAGCCCTTATTCTGGTGGTGCCAAGTCTCGTCCACCGGCGTGGTAGTAGCCCAGACGACGGCCCCGTTCAATTCGCGTTGCAGCCTTTGCAATATCTGGCGCACGTTGCGCTCGTATTCAGCCAAGGGCACTTCGGATTCCGCGCCAAAGGCCCTTTTCAAATCGTGCAGCCCACAATTGACGTGTACCAGATCCGGCTGGCGAGAGAAAACCCACTGGTCCAGATGGGCGAGCACATTGCGGCTGTCACCGCCGTTTTCCTCGGGCACCCAGACTTCGGCTCGGCCCGCCAACTGGCTTATGACATGGTCCTGATAACCCATGCGAATCGAGTCGCCGATTAGGACGATGAGGGGCAAATTAGCCATAGAGCAATCTCTAGTGAAAAGGCAACGTCATAATCATATCTTTGCATTTCTTAACTCCTCCAACTTAACTTCGAGATTTTCCACTGCTTCTATTGCCTCGGAAATCTCTTTTTTAGCGACGGAGACAATGCGTGAGTGGCTAAGCGGATTTAGGATAATACTTCGGTACAGTTCAATCTCGTCAATGAGTGTCTGATCCAAAAAGAAGGTACCATCTTTTCTCTTCCCTTCTTTTATTGGCTGCCAGAAATCATTACTTTCTAGCTTTTTGGGGTTTTCGCGGTATCTGACTTTGAGATTCTTCTTATCACAGAATCTCTTGATCGCTACTTCAAAGGCTGTGCGAAGATAAATCGCACATGCTTTGTAGTCGTTGGCACAGAAATGCTCCTTCGCCTTTTTGAGATACGCTCTATCTTCTACATAAATCGGAATCTCGTATTCATCAGTTTTCGAGAAGTAGAATTCAGCGTATTTCCACTTGCTCCCCGCCATCCGTTGTTTGACAATTTCATACCAAGCACGATCATAGGTCATAAAGAATATCTGATAATCTGAGAAGTGTTCTTTTAAA
>JAPOYQ010000606.1 GCA_026706505.1 Gemmatimonadota bacterium | reverse complement strand
GGCCGTCCTGCTCTTGGGCAAAAAGCAGCCGGCCGGACAGATCATAGAGCCGCAGGTGCAAGGGGCGGGCGGAGAGTACGTTGATGAGGTCGAAGGAGATGAGGAGTTGATCGTTTATCCCATCGCCGTTGGGCGTAATGAGCGCGGGGCTGAACGAGAGGCCGGCAAAGAGCTGATCGGCTACGGGCAGGCGCACGACGTTGGAACTGCTCTCGACTTGGGGTGTGGCGTCGCCTGGGTCAACGAGTTGCCGCACCTGCGCCTTTTGGCTGTCTTCGAGGAACGCATCAAAGCGGGTCGCCTGTAGATAGACGGGGGCAGTGAAGCGCAGTTCGACGAGTTGGCGGCTGCGGATGCGGCGCGGGAAGGTGGCGCGAAAGCCCTGATTGAGGGCCTCGGTGGTGACTTCGATGGACTCGCCATCGATAAAGGCGGCGTCAAAGCGAGGGGCTGTGGTGGCTTCAATTGCGATCTGGTCGAAGCCGTCTCGGGTTATCGCGGGCCGCAGGAAGTAGGAAAACAGGGTCTCTTGGCCAGGCGCAACTTGGAGGGGAAACACTTCGCCGACGACCTCAGAAGCCAGCGGGTCGCTGAAGTTGACGGCCAGCCAGTCGAAGCGGGGAGCCTGCGTCGGGCTATCAGATACCAAGCGCACATCGAGTTCCATGAAGCGGCGCGGCGAGGGCGACTGAAAGGCCGCGCCCGAAGCGCTATAGATAGTGCTCCAGGGACTCCAGTCCGCCCCGGGAATGCGCGTGGTGTCGATTTTGCCCTTAAAACTGGGGATCAGTTTGTCGTAGCGCCTCTGAGTTACTTTCTTGCCGTTTTTATCGTAAAAAGTGTATTGCTCTACTACCTCGTTGCCCGTGCGCGAGCGGATTTCGATGTGGGTGCCCAAAGGAGTCTGGGCCTGCCACTCAATCGAGTTGAGATTCTTGCCGTTGCCTAGATCGATAAGCGGCGAGCGGAGACGGACCGCGAGGGGATAGCCTTCGCCGTACACTTGGATTTCTTCGGCCGAGCCAGATGCTCGGCAGCCCCAGCTCGCGGCGGCGTCGGGCACGGTTGTGGCACAGGCGGCGTCCCAAACTAGCCAAGCGATGCGGACGTAGCGGGCTGGCAAGGTGGGGAACTGGTGGTCGGCTAGTCCAGCCCTGTGGTTTTCGCTGTCGGGGAACCCAGCAAAGTGCCGCGTCCAGCGGCGGGTGCCGTCGGGGGCGATGGTGCCGTCCGAAGTGAGAACCTCGTAGCTTTTGTAGCTGAAGGACCGCGGACCGCTGGCTCCGGCCCGGGTGCGCAGCAGGTGTTCGCCAAAGCCACCGCGGATGGCTATGCCAGTAATCAGGCGCACGAAGTCCACTGGATAGACGGCCCCTAAGTCGATGGTGATGTGGCTCCAAGTGTCGTAGGTGTTGCGCGGCTCGCGCCCGTTGCGCCAGCGATTGAAGATCGAGCCATCGACTAGGTTGAGCGCGTTGCCCAAGGTGACTTCTTCGGCGCGGACAAAGGGGTCGATGACTATATCGATAGTTCCGCCGCGCTCGATGAGGTTGAGGGTGAGATTGTCGCCAATGCTCTCGACCTCGACGGCGACGAGCTGGGCGTTGGGGACGTGTTTGAGGTTGCGGATTTGCAGGTAGCGTATGGGCGTCAGGTAGAGTGCAGCGCCTGGGGCGAATGTGACGCGGTGGCGCGCGTTTTCCTTGAAGCGTTCCTTAATGCGGTAGATCAGGGAGCCTTCGATCGGACTGGCGACTTGGTCGAGTTGCGGCTCGCCGGAGGAGAGCAAAAGGTCGAATAGCTCAAAAGGGGGCGCGTCGTCGGCAAAGATGAGCGCGATGCTGTGCGCCGAGACGCTGCGGCCGAGGTCGATTTCCACGAACCAGTCGTCCGGGTCGTCGTCCGGGTTGGGTGCCCAGCCGGTTGCTGAGTCGCCGTCGAGGAGTGCGTTGGCGTCTCTGGGATTGGAGCCGGCTCGGCGGATGCCGCCACCTAAAGCCGTGGCGTCGAGTACGGCATCTACGCCCTTTTGGATGCGCACCGGCTGAATCGAGCCATCGGGTGCAACCTCGACTGCGCCAAGGGGCAGTTGCCAATCGCTCCACTGGCGCGCCGAACTAAAGCGCAGTTGGTCGGCCTCAGCAGCGGCGACTAAGCAGAGCAACAAAAGGACGATGAACATGGGTTTAGACGCTCAGCGCAACAAGAGCAACTTGCGCACTTGGACCCGCTCACCAGCGCGCAAGCGATAAATGTAAGCACCAGTGGCCAAGCGCATCCCAGCGTCGTTGCGCCCGTCCCAATGGGCCGTGTAGTGCCCGGCTGCGTGCCAGCCGCGTGCGAGGCGTGCGACCTTTTGGCCAGCGAGGTTGTAAATGGCTAATTCGATGTTGGCTGCCTGCGGCAGTGCGAAGCGGAGGGTGGTGCTGCTGTTGAAGGGGTTGGGGACGTTTTGGGCGAGGACGAAGGCGGCAGGTTGGTCCGTGCCGGATACTTCTGAGATGGCCGTCGGCACGCGCGGCGCGGCCGGAATGCGAGTCACTAGGCGCACATCGTCTAGGTAGAAGGTGCCCGTCATATTGCCCTCGAAACGGAGAGCGTCAATCCAGTCCACTTGGTCGCGGAGGCCGGGACCATAGTAGTTGGGTTGGTCGAAGGCCGTGAGGGGAATTTCTAAGACCTGCCATTCGCGGCGAGAAAAGTCGAGATGGAACTGCTCGGGGTCGCGCGCCAAATCCACGCCTAAACCGTCGATGAAGAGGACGAAGATGGGAAAGGTGGGCAGTTCGATGTCGCCGGGATGAAAGGCGAAGCGCACGCCAGCAAAACCGAGGGGATTGACGGGAGCAGTCGGACGGAATTCAATGGTCCACGGAGTGTAGAAGTTTTTGGGCTCCGCTGCGACAGCGACGGCGCGGGTGCCGTAGAAGATGGGGCCATCGCCTGTGACCTGCATTTGGGCACCGCGGTCGCCGACCAACTGCCAGTCGGCAGCTACGCGCTCGTCGAAGACGGATAAGTCCGGCGGCAGGAGGGCGATCGGGTGGATGAAGTCGATGCCCTTGAAGATGCCATTGACCTCCTGTTCTAGGCGCACGACCACTTTGTAGAAGCCCTTGGTCAGGTCGGTGGTCTCCAAGCGGGTGTCGAGTTGGTAGGTCTGGTCGTCGAGGGCGACTAGCGACAGAGCTGCCGGGCCGCCTAGGGAAGTTAGGTCTGCGATTAGGCGAGGTGGCCCGCCGTCGGGGATGAGCCGTTCGACGCGCACCGTGGCGTGGACTTGGAGCGCGTCGCCGATGGACAGGGTGTCGGGTATCTGGTGTTCCCACGAGCCGCCGATGGGGCTATAGGTGATCTTGATGACGAGATGGTTGCGGTTGTCGCTGGTGACGTATAGACTGCCCTCGGCGTCGCTGGCAAGTCCGACGGGAAAGCCCCAGACATCGCCTTGCGTCTGTCCGGCTTGAAAGCCGGTGATGAAGCTGCCCATGCGGGCGTCGCTACCATCGGGTTGACTAAAGAGGGCGGCCACTA
>JAPOYQ010000955.1 GCA_026706505.1 Gemmatimonadota bacterium | reverse complement strand
AGATTCCCATGGCGGCATCCCCCGATGCAAAGGAACGTTGATTCTATGCAGCGCGCAGTCCGTGGTAAAGACAGGCTGCTTGGCGCGTTCTGCCCCGGGAGGGCCGACTTGGCGCTACAGCAACGCGCAAGGTCCTATTGCTTGAGTGACGCGGGGGACGCACCGTCGGCTGGGGCACAGTTGTCTGGCTGTCCCTCCGCCAGCACCGATATATACTGTTCGCCATGGCGAATGAGAAGCAATCTGGGCAGAGAGAGACGGTCCCCAGAGTAAATCTCGCGGATCCTGATGTCGATCCTACCGACGAAGAACTGGACGCGCTGACCAGAGCTATGCAGCGTGCAGTACTTCGGAAAAACGCGCAACTGGCTGCCACGTCGCGGGAACGGCTGGCGCAAGCAATGCAAGACACCAAAGACTCGGATTCGTCCGCACCTTCCGCCGTTCCTTCTTGAAGCGCTCCTTCCGCCGCCCCGTCCTGGTGGTTATTGCCGGCCCCAATGGAGCCGGAAAAACGGAATTTGCTCACTCAGCCTTGGGCCACGAGTGGCTGGCGGAATGCGAGTACGTCAATCCAGACGAAATAGCCCGTGACGTTTTCGGGAGCTGGGATGACGAGAAAGCGGTCCTGGCGGCGCTGCGCCACGCTGAGAGTGTTCGCCACAAGTGTTTGGCGGAGCGCCGTTCGCTTGCGTTCGAGACCGTGTTTTCCACCGAAGAAAAGATCCAGTTCATCAGTCAAGCCAAACAGGTGGGATACTTTGTCCGCTTCTTTTTCATCGGCACGGATACGCCGCAAATTAACGCGGCGCGGATTGCGAAGCGCGTGGCGTTGGGTGGTCACGATGTCCCCACCCGCAAGAGTGTTGAGCGCTTCTACAGGTCGGCCGGCAACCTCGTGCATGCACTTCGTCTGGTAGATCGCGGATACGTTTACGACAACTCCGTCGACGACGAGAGCCCGACGCTGCAGTTCCGTACTGAGGCAGGCCAGATAAAGAAAATCTACCGCCAAGAGCACGACTGGGCAGAGCAGGCTCGCAAAACGCTTGCCCGCAAAACTTAGCTGTTAGAGCTCCTTCAGGCGCCGCCTGCTTGCTGCCATATCTGAACCGAAGTTCCGTCGGGCCGCCAACATCGTCGCTCGGAGAGTTCCTCAAGGATGTAGGGCATCAACGCACGCCGATTTTGGATGCTGAGCTTACCCGTTTCCGATATGCCGTACTCGTGCTCGTAGCAAAGTCTCTCGTCATTCGTCAGTGCGGGAGAAAGGACAAACTGGCTTTCATCCATCGCATTCCAGTCGTCGTCCTTTTCAGGTCCGACAAATTCTGCATCCTTCGCCGGCCACGCTTCGAGTGCACGGGCGGGGACGACATCCACATAGCGATCATTTAGCCGAGCACCGAGCGCGTCGCGGCCGTCGGCCCTGAAGCCCCGCATGTGATACCGCCCCCGGGAGCGCACTAGCGCGGATGGCGAAAAAACGAACTCGTGGCTCCCAGTCTTGGCGACATAGATCAGGCTTACAGCACTTTCATTGAGATACGCGGCGATGATAGTGCGGACAGACGGGGAACGCACCGTTGCGGTCAGAGAGAGATCCTGCCCGCTACCTCTGCACGAACGCAGGGCAAAAGGGTTTCCTGGGATGCGGTGGGCGACCAGGAGCAAGTTCAGCGCCACAGCCGGATCGGTGACGTTTTCACCCGGATCAAAGTTGTCGGCGGGAGCAAGGCCGCGCTGCTCATTCGGTCTGTAGATTGGCAGTAGTCCGCTGGCGCGCCAATCCGACAACAGTCTTCTTGAAGTGCGTTCGGAAATACCCGCGAACTGCTGCACGTCGCGGGCTCTGAGATAGCCTCTCCAGTACAGCATTGTTTCGGCGAACCGGCGTGCCAGCCTGCGATCAATTTTCATTTACATTTCCAAAATAATTTAAACCTGCCAAAATGGCATATTGAAGAATCGTTCGGATAAATTATAGTGCTTAGTGAATTTGGCCAGAGCCAAAGGCCGGAGTATCGCAATGGCAACGAGAGTCAGGCTTAGAGCGCCGCGAGGCGAGTATGTCCGAGTGCGCTACCTGGATAGTATCCATGCCGCGCTCGTCAACGGCTGGACCTCGTGTGGAGCGGGAAGTGGAGAAGTGGTTGGTTACGGTGCGGGCAATTGGTCGTTTGGCGCGGTGGGGACTGCGACTTCTCGAGGCTTCATGCTCAAGTCAGTGGCGATCGGTGCCGAGGGGGAGCCGCTGGAGCCAATTCTGCGCCGCCTTGACCCCAAAGCCATGCGGAAGAAGTCAAGCAACGGGGACCTCGTGGAGTTTGAATCTTGGGTCTTGACTGCTGACGATCTTCCGGTAGTTTGCGAACCAGGTGAAACAGCGACACTTCCCGCGATCATGCTCTCGCCCTTGGCGTTGTCGGTTCGTGGAATGAAGGGCCGCTGGCACGACGATCTCACGACGATCGGATGTAATCTGGAGGATGCCGTCAACTTCCGTCTGTCGCGCCTAACCGGTCGGAATGTTTGCCTCTCGATAGAGCCGGATCAGCTCTATCTGCGGGCAAATCCAAAGCACTCGACGCTGGTTTATACGCGCTCAGTGCGAGGTGCCAAGCCAGCATTTGTGATCGGCACCCTTTGTCCTTTATCCATACGTGGTCAAATCAACGATCTTCGTTCCGCCTGGGCGCTTGGAATCGGCCAAAAGAACCGTTACGGCTTCGGCTGCATCGGATACGCAGGAAAATGACTACTGCTGTTTCGGATTTCCCTCACGGTGCCGCCGTCGAGGTATACGGCGCCTTCCTCAACGAGTGCGTCTTGAAGTATGTCAGTAAGGATCGCGTCGGCGCGCCCCCCAAGAACGCCAAGGGGAAAATTGACGGGCGACCAGTGCGCCTCGTGACAATCAGCGGAAAAGGCGGCTGGTCAGATTGTCCGGTGCTGGCGGAGCAATGGGCGGAGAACGACAACATCAGTCTGCTCGATCACCTGCTTTCGGTGGCGCGCGGGGCGCTGATGTTCTGGTTGGCGGATACCCCCCGCCCGTGGTCCAGCGAGGCTGAGCTGGTCGAGATTCAGAGACTAGCTCATGCCGCGGTGTGTATCGCATTCCTTCACGACATAGACAAGGACCTGGGCCTGCGCCGCGGAGAAGAGATCGGCGAGGTTGCGGTAGCCGAGCGGATGCGCCGCTACGGAATCGACCAATTCTTGATCAGACATCGCCTACGTATTTCTCCCGCTGCGATGCTCAACTATATCGATGAGGTGGAAGGGAGTCACGCGGGCCGAAGTGCCGCCGCACCTGACTACGACCGGCGTATAGCCGCAACCTGCCGCTACGTCGAGTTGGCCGACAAGCTGGAAGGGATATTTACGAGTCGGGCATCCGGATCAGGCATCGACGGAGTCATTACGTCGCTGCGCGACCCCAATCGCTGGCCCATCCTGCGGGACAAGGCACTGAAGAACTGGTGCAAAATCGAAGTCCACGGCCACTTGCATGTCTTCCTGCTGGATCGATTGC
>JAPOYQ010000731.1 GCA_026706505.1 Gemmatimonadota bacterium | reverse complement strand
GTTCCACCACCGATTGTTGCGACCCATGGCGCGGCACCATTGGAAGCCGTACGCCTCGCAGGCGATGCTGTATGGCTCGTCGGTGGTCAGCCGATTGGACGAGTGGTGCGAAAGGCCCCAACTGTCGATTTGCGGACTGACCGTCTCGTGGTGGGGTGCTGGGTACGAACCGCCGTGCGAGCGCTGCTCGTGCGTCCCATCGAGCCGGTCGATTAAGTCGGCCATCCAGCCTAAGTGATCGGCCATGTTCTCGCGGTGAAACTGCAAGTACAGCCTCATCTCCACTGGCGCGGCTTTGCTGCGCGGCGCATCGACGTCCTCCCACGAGCGGTAGCGGCGCAGTAGCCGCTCGTTGAGCGCGTCGAGCGTGTAGTTGCGGTAGAGCCAGTCCTTGTACTTGGCAATGGTGTAGTCGTTGTAGGGAGGATACGGCTCAGGGGCCGTCCACGCGCCGGCGTAGCCAATGCCGTCCCAAGTGCCCCAGACGCCCAAGGCTTGGTGATCTTTGTAGCGCGGCACGAATTGGTATAGATAGCGTTCGACATAGACTCGCCACATTGGGTGGTCGAAGTTGTGGGTCATCGCTCCGTGTGCGGCAAATGCGCCGGTCGTATTTTGTTGCACACTGCCGTCGCGGCGGACTATGCGCATGTCCGGATGGGAGCGCAGCATCCAGGCCGGGCAGGCCATGTGAGTGCCCAGCGGGGTATCGACCCAGACTTTTAGACCGTGTTGGGCAGCGAGGTCGAAGAGCCGGTCCAGGTCGTCGAATTCGTAGTGGTTGGGCAAGGTTTCAACCCAGTCCCAAGAGTACCAGACGCGGACAATGCTCATACCAGCGGTGCTAATCCGGCGAAAGTCCTCGTCCCAGTACTCCGGCGGCGGCACGGGCGGACGGTAGTATTCGACGCCGACCGGAAAGGGCCGGTCGAATGCCTGATCGAGGGTTTTGTCGCGGCTGCGCAACTGCATCCATTGGTCGCCGATGTGCATGGTAATCTCCTAGTGGTCCGCTATGCTAATCCGTAGCCAGCGGATGTTGTGAATGTGGTCTTCGCGGCACCAGAAGGCCGCTAGCACATCGCCATCGGGCAGACGCAAAAGGTTCGGAAAGCCAAAGTGCAGTTCGGCCAGTTCGGTTGCTGCGTCTCGCTCGCCAAGCATCCGCGACGCCGCGCCCTGCCACAGGGGAGCTTCTGCGAGGTGAACCCACTCGTCGCCTTGTATCTGCGCGAGCACTGCCCACAGGCCAGCCGCGTCAGTGCGGCGCGTCAGGCACAGAACCCGGTCTCCGCCCAAGTGTAGCAACTTGGTCGTCTCGCCAGCGATTTCGGTCGAGCCACGGACGCTGAACGTTCTGCCGTCTGGTGCTATCGCGTAAGGCACCTTCATCAGGGTCTGACCTACTACCGAGTTGAAAGGCCAGGCCACTGCGAGGAGCCGCCCGCCCTCCAATTCCACGAGACTGACCTCGTGGTAGATCACCTCGCCTTGGGGATCGGCGAACAGCTCGATATATTCGGGCCAAGTCTGGCCTTGGTCGCCAGAAACCAACGCGAGGGTCTTGAGTCCGTCGGGAGCGTCCCCTTCCCAAGTCCGCAACAGGCCCGTTGGCAGGAGCAGTCGGCCATCCCCGGTTTCGACAAAGGCGTGACAGACCTCGTAGGGACCAGCCAGCGGCGGCTCGATCTCCTGCGGCCCTTGCCAGTAGGTCCCGTCGCGGCTGCGGAGTACGAACCAGTCGCCTTGCTCTACGCCGTACGTTTGGGGATTCCAACCGCTGGTCTCGGGGTGGTGGCAATAGCTGCGCCGTCCCGCGCCGATCAAGGTTCCATCAGCCAGAGTGCTGATGCGGACAGTGCGGCGGGCGGGCGCGGCAACGGGGTCGGCGAAAAAGGCCATTGGCTCAGTCCACGAACGGCCGCCATCGGTCGAGCGTGCGAGATAGGTACAGTAATCAAGGGCACCGATGGTCTCGCCCAAGTCGTAGGCCGCTAGTAGGTCGCCGTTGGGCAACATCGCTAGGGTGGGGTGCCAAGCGTGGAGCGTGGGATCGCGGTAGATGAGGCCAGTGGCGCGGAGTTCGATCATGGGGGTTCCTAGGGTGGGGAGATTGAACCGAAAATGCCATTCTGGATTACGCCCGTTATGCGGGGTAAGAGAGGTGAACAATGAATAAATGTATACTTTGTAGCGAGGGGCAATACTTGGACAAGCACATCGTGTTCAGTTCTCGCCGCGGCCGGCTGGTGGTAATCGAAGGCGTTCCGGCTCTGGTTTGCGATGTGTGTGGCGACCAAATCATTACCGAAGACACGGTCCGTGAAATCGAGCACATCGCAACAGGTACGCCGATTGATTCAGCACTGTTATACCATTTTCCTCCAAAAGTAGCTTAGGCGTTTTAATTTGTTCCCTAAGGTTAGATAGGTACATTCTAGGTAAAGTCCCTATTCTCCATTTCGAGAGGAGACCTATCATGCTACGTAAGATAGTTTTCTTGTGTGCTTTGTGTGCTTTGTGCGCTTTGCCTGCTGCTGGTCAAGATGGACTGTTGGGCACTTGGGAATACAGCACAGATAGTATCGAGAGTTTTGGCATTTACTGGGAACACTTTGACACTTTAGAGGAGTTGACCATTGAAAACGGCACCCGTTACTACGTCACGTCGCCTGGGCAATTGACCCGCCACTTGAGCATCAGAGAAGACGGTACCTTTCACTTCGACGAAGTCCATATCCCTTACTACGGCGACGATCTCGACGACCAAACTCCGCGATTCACCGTGAAGGGGGAACCGGTGCTGGTGATTGATTACCCCGGCGACGATCTCGACGGGCTCGCAGAATTAGACGAAGACCTTGCTCTCGCCGACACCGCGATGCCCGACGTGGTGAACTATAGCGGGATGGGCAGTTGGCACACCGCTGGCGACAGCCTGTGGATGGAGGTGGACGAAGCCACTATATCTTATCAGGGTACCGAGATCAACCTAGACGAACTGCCCGCTGAGGTACTCCATCAGTTTCGTGCGATGGCCGCTTTGGAAGGGGAAGAAATCTCCGCAGAGGAACTCGCTGACTTAGAGAAATTTCTCACCGTCTTCCCCTCCATTCTCAAAGAGCAGCTATCTTTCGCCGGCACGTACCAACTCGAAGGCCAGAGCCTTTCGCTCTCTTCCCTAGACTGGGAAAGCATGGAGCGCATCCGCGTGTACATGCGCCCTGCTGGTGCTACGGCCGTGGCCCCCATCAGTTGGGGTACTCTCAAGGCTGGCTGGTAAAAGCGTCGGCAAATTTCGGAGCGAAACTAAAGGCTCCTTCACAGGGAAACCCCCGGCTCTTACGATTAGGGTCGGGGGTTTTGCTTGCCGGGTTGGGCACTTCAGGTATATAATTTCAGATTTTTAACGGATGTTACACATCTGCGCCGAAGCGATAGATGTAGGGGCGTCCCCAAGCGACACCGCGCATTCAGCCAGCGGTCCGACGAGGGCAACCACGAGGGTTGCGCCTACAATACGTAACGTCAGTTTTTAAT
>JAPOYQ010000551.1 GCA_026706505.1 Gemmatimonadota bacterium | reverse complement strand
GGGAGGTAAGACGGTTCACCGATCCCTCGCGGCCAATATCGCTGAGGAAGGGATAGCGATCCTGGTAGCGCTCGAAAAAGCGCCAGCCAAAGGAGTCAACAAAAAAGAGCACCACAGTGTCGCAGGGACCTACAGCCGGCAGCAGCGCCGGGTCGAGGCTGGGCGATCCTTGGCCGGTCAAAACCCATTTGATGGTGGCCGGCAGGTCGGCAAAACAGTGGCCGTTATAGCGGGGGCGGATGAAGCGGTCATCGAGCACGATGCGCAGAGCCTTACAAAAAGCGCGTAATCCCAAAGCCCAAGCGCCAGTTGTCAGGGCCCGCGTCGTCGGGCGCCCCCACCAAGTACTGGGCTGGACTGAGGCGAGTATTATTGGTGGCGAAGATGTAAAAAGTATGCCCTCCCGTATCTATGGACAGACCCCAAGCCAGCGAATTGTGCGAGCGGCCCGTTTCGCCCGGCAATAAAATGCCCTGGTACCCGGTCAGGGTCGGACTGTATTCCAACCACACGCCCCACATATCGTCAAAGTAATACTGGACGTAGGTTCCCAGCGTAAAGGTGTACTGCGTCTCGACGCTGAAAACGGCGCTGTTGTACAGATACGAAGGCACCAATCCTATGCCTAACCTTTCGTCCAGCAGCGCATTGAAAATCAATTGCCCATAGTACTGAAAATTATCAGCCGCAGCCGCCTTGCGATCGACAATAGCCGGCATATCCGTATTCCAGGCCACGCCGACGTTTAGGGCCAAAACCGCGGGCAAGCGCTCGTGAGGGAATTGCAGCCAATGGTATTGCAACTGCAGATCCAAATTGTCCAGCATATTACTCCGCCCCAAGGTCGTCATCAGCCGGTCGCTGAGGCCGTAACTGAGCGAGGTGCGGATATTGGCCGGCCCATCAAAACCGAAATTGGCCTTGTACCCCTCGTCAATGGCCGGGAGGAAGCGGTGCGAAATCTCGTAGTGGAAATCGCCTTGGGACAGCGTTTCCGCGGTGGGGTAATTGGCCGTCCTGATAGCGCTGAACAACTCCAGCCGAGTCTCGGTAGGCACACTCGCCTGCCACGACGGCTGGGCACCGGCCAAAGCCGGCAACAGCATTCCCAAGCACAAGACGCGAATGTTCACGGTCAATCCCTCCTGCCCTATTGTACGTGTTTTAAGTAGAACGAGACCTCGACGGCAATTTCCTGACTCACCTTGACAAAGGCCGCTAGGGAAGGTGCCTCTATGTTGTAGTCGGCCAGTTTAATGGTGAAAGCCGCCTCGACCTTGGAGCGCCCCTCTTCCACCACTACGGTACCGGGCACTTCTACGGCACGGTCCACCCCGTGCAAAGACAAGATTCCCTTGGTTTTGACGCGATAGGCGACCACCGTGGAATCGACGGCGGTGTGTTCGGCGATCTCCCCTTTGTACACGGCTTTGGGCCACTGGTCTGTGTCCAGCACTTGGCGCATATCGCGGTCCCGCTTGCCAATACCCGTATCAAAGCTGGCTAGGGCCACTTCAAAATGCAGTTGGTCCTTTGCCGCAAAAATCGACTCGCCTTCCCAATAGATAAAGCCGTCGATCTTATCGGTCGTGCCGGTAAAAGTGAGGGCCACTACTTTGGAAGTGAACGCAACCTGGTTGCCCTCGGCCTTTTTATCGACATGCCATTCGCCGCCGTGGACGGCCAGCGGCGAGCAGATCAGCAAGCAGATGAACCAGCGCATGAGACGGAGCTTGCAGTTTAGAGGCGAATTAGTCGTTGGGAACCCCATTTTCTATCCAAGCGCGCACTGTTTCGAGCATGTCCGGCGTCAGGTACGGCCCGCCAGGGGGCATGCGGGCTCCATCAATATCGGCGTCTGCCAAAAGTTTGAGATACAGGTAGCTGTTGTCGGGATCGCCCGGCTCGACCAGCGCTATGCCACGGCTGCTCTCCACATTGACGATGTTGTCGTATGCTTGCCCCGCGGACAGGTTGGGCCAAGCGCTGTCGCTGTGGCAGCCGCTCAAAGCACAGGAAACATCGAATATCGTCTCTTGCACTTGAGCAAAGGTCGCCGGCCCTTCGGCGGCAGAGTCGAATACCATATCCGTACTCGTGGTCGGACCGGAACAAGACGTCCCCATCCATACCAACGCAACGAGCACGACGAGCGCTTTCATAGCCTTTCTCCTTGGGATTGCACTACATCCGCAACCTAATCACGTCGGGCAGGCTCTGCAACACTCAGGAGAATGGGCTTTTGAATTTAGAACGCACTAGTTCGGTTCAAGGGGCTCTGCTCAACTTCTCACAAGCTCTTCTCGATCGTCGCGACAATCTCGTCTGTATCCCGTACGATAGGAGTCTCTAGGATCAGCCCCTGTGAGTCCACCAAGTAATACGAAGGAATGCCGGTCACTTGGTAGGACTTGGCCACGTCTGAGCTAAAGCCGTTAGCGCGCACGTGGACGCCTTTGATCTCGTGTTTGTCGATCGCCTCCCGCCAAGCAGCCTCGTCCGTGTCTATCGACACATTGAGGAAGACGACCGGTAGAGCAGCCGTTTTTTTTTTAATTCTGCGAAGATCGGGTAGGTCGCTGATACACGGTCCACACCAACTCGCCCAGAAATCGAGCAGCACTACCTGTCCCTTGAACTGGCTCAGCGATACGGGCTGACCGTCGAGATCGTCGAGCGTGAATTCGGGTGCGGGTTGTCCGGGTTGCAGCTTCAGGGCTTTATCCAGAGCCGCTTGGACGGCCTCAGTGTACTCTGGATGCGGGTTGATCTCTTGGAAATCTTTCCACTTGCGATGAGCCAAGGCAAAGGCTTCGCTGCCGCTCTCAAACCCACTGATCACTTCTTCGGCCAGAAACCAGTAGAGTACTCTCCCCTCCAGTTTTTCTTTAGCCAGATCGTACCGCTTCGAAAAGTTCCAAGTTGTCCACTCTCCTTTGGCATATACCGAGTCGAGTTGGGCCCGGATGGCATCCGATAGCCCCAAGCCCGCTAGATTGATCTTCTCGGACAGCCTGAGCGGTTGGCGATGTTCGTACAGAGAGTCGAGTTGGAACTGGACTGCTGACGATAGACCAACCGCTGACAAATCGACCAGTTCGGACAATTTTAGCGTCTTGCTGAAGGACTCCATCTGTTCATAAACTCTCTCTTCTTTTTTAGGCAGAAAGAACATCAATCTCCCATCCGTCGTATCCACCCTAGCCACTTTTTCCTCGCTCGAAGAAGTAAAGCCATACGATCGGCCACTTTTTTCAAAAAATGAGTCGAGTTCGGCTTGAGCGGTCTGCGAAAGACCAAACGCCGACAAATCGAACAGCTGGGATAGCTTGGGAGATTTCTTTTTTTCGTATATCGAGTCGAGTCGGGCCTGGGTAGCCGATAATAACCCAACCGCCGACAGATCAACCATCTGCGACAGCTTGGGCCGCTGGCCCTCCTTTTCGTACAGGGCGTCGAGTTGGGCCAAGGTCTCTTCCGACAACTCCAGACTCGCTATCTCGGATCGCTCGGATAGCTGCCAAAATCGTCTGGGCACCTCGCTTGAATCCCTCCGCTCACT
>JAPOYQ010000369.1 GCA_026706505.1 Gemmatimonadota bacterium | reverse complement strand
CTAAAGTCGATTTCCCGCGCATCATCACCAATCACCGCGGCGAGATCATCCAGGCCGAGGACATCGATACTTCGAGCTTATTGGGGGACTGGGCCTTCTGGCGCAGCAAAGCAGTGGACGCGCCCGCTGCTTTGCCCGCTCAGTTGTACAGGCTGATCGAGGAAATGGACATTCAGAATCCGCCTATTCCCTTTTATTGGTCGCCGGAGACCCTAGGGCGACTCTACTGCGAGGGGGAGCGTGCGGTCATTACGGATACGCAAGGGGCCATTGCAGCTTGGCAGGGGGTGGGCCTGCCCGTGAGTGGCGACACTTCGGTGGTTGCCCTCGCCGAGGTGCAACGAGCATTGCAGGAGATGAAGGCCGAAGAATCGCTGTCTTTCAGCGTGCCGGCCGCTAGCTTCAGCTATCTGCATTGGGACGAGACCAATGCGATCATCGAAGACGCCGAGGGTCAATTTAGGGCTTGGGTGGGGGCTGGGCTGCCGCTAGTCAGCGACGATCCCACCCAAGCGGTCCAAAATCAGCTTCGGGCCTTTGTCGATAGCTTGGCTAACCAGCGTCCACCCCTGGAGTTCAGGATCCCGGCGGAGCACTATATTCACTATGGCGACACGAGCTTGGTCGGTCGGATTTCCCTCGTCCCTTTTGTGCAGATCGGCGTGTTGTTCCTCTTTCTGCTCGTCGGCTATATCGGCTACCGCAACATTAAGCGCAGCCAACAGCGCTCGCTCTGGGTGGGCATGGCCAAGGAGACGGCCCACCAGCTCGGGACCCCCCTCTCCTCGCTGTCTGGGTGGCTGGAGTTGCTGCGCGGCGAAGTTGCCGCCGCCCCGAGACCGGACCGAGACGGACGCTGGGGTCGCGTCGATCAGATGGTCGGGGAGATACAGCAGGACATGCGTCGCCTCGACCAAATTGCCTCGCGCTTCAGCCAGATCGGCTCGGTGCCCGAACTAGAGGAAAAGGACGTAGCAGCCGTGTTGGAGGAGACGATCGAGTACTTCCGGCGTCGCGTCCCGCAATTTGGGCGGCAGGAAATCGAACTGGAATGCCTAGGCGAGTTGCCTCTGGTGCCGATCAACGCCGAATTGATGAGTTGGGCGTTTGAGAATCTGTGTAAGAACTCCATCGACGCTATGGATGGCCAGACGGGCAGCTTGCGCATCCGCATGGAGCTTTTGCCCGAGAGGCGCGCTGTGCAGGTCGCGTTTCAGGACGACGGGCGCGGCATTGAGCCCGAGCACGTCAAGCGCATCTTCGAACCGGGGTTCAGCACTAAGAAGCGCGGCTGGGGGTTGGGATTGGTGTTTGTCAAGCGGATCGTCGAAGAATACCACAAGGGCAAGATCAGCTTGGTACATAGCGCGCCGGGCGAGGGCACGACCTTTGAGGTGATTTTGCCCTTGGGTTGAGGAACGAACGCGGGTTTAGGCGAGTTTAGATAGTCTGTACTTACGATAGTCTATAACTTTTAGATATTAGAAAGGCAACGCACGCATGGAAGGGGACAAGCGAAAGATACTCTGGGCCGACGACGAGATTGATCTGTTGCGCGCTCACCGACGCTTTCTCGACGAAAGGGGCTACTCAGTAACGCCGGTGAGCAACGGCAAGGACGCCATCGCCCTGATTGCCCAAGCGCCTTTCGACATCGTGCTGCTCGATGAGATGATGCCGGGGCTGGACGGACTTTCGACCTTGGAGCAGATCAAGACGGCCGATCCCAATGTGCCGGTAATTATGATCACCAAGAACGAAGAAGAGCACCTGATGGACGAGGCGATTGGCCGCCGCATCGACAATTACCTGACAAAGCCGGTCAATCCCAGCCAGATTTTCATGGCTTGCAAACAGCTACTCGACGCGCGACAGATTCGCCAAAGCCAAGCCGGGCAGCACTATGTCGCTAGGGCCGGCCAGATCCGCGAGCAGATTGCGGGCGCAACTTGGCAGACGTGGGTTGACGTACATCGGCAGCTCTGCGAGTGGGATATCGAAGTGGCGCGCTTGGGCGACGCAGGTCTCGGCCAGATGATTGGGGATCAACGGCGCGAATGCAACCGAGAGTTCGGGCGCTTTGTCGAGCAGCATTACACGCGCTGGATAGCGGACGAAGGCGATTCGCCACCGCTGTCGGTGGATGTGGTGCCCGAGTTCGTAGTGCCCTATCTCGAACAAGGTCGGCAGGTATTCTTTATCGTGGTCGATTGTCTGCGCTTGGATCACTGGATGGTGATGGAGCCTCAATTGGCCGAGTACTTCAACATCAAGCGCTCTTACCACTACTCGATTTTGCCTACGGCCACGCCCTTTGCGCGCAACGCGATTTTTAGCGGGCTTTTCCCCAAAGAGATCGCCGACAAGTACTGCACCATGTGGCGCGAGGCCCAAGACAACGAATACAGCCTCAACCGGCACGAGCACCAATTCATCGACGACTTGGTCCGCGACATGGGCGTCGTGCTCAAACCGGGTTCGCACTACGTCAAGGTGCTAGATACCAGCGAGGCCCGGAAATTGACCCGCAAGATACCATCGCTGGGCAAGTGGCCGCTCGTGTCGGTGGTGTACAACTTTCTCGACATGCTGGTACACAGTCAGGCGCAGTCGGACCTGCTCAAGGAAATGGCTCCTAACGAGGCGGCCTTTCGCGCATTGGTGCAGACGTGGTTTGGCAATGCGTCGCTTTTTGAGACCCTCAAGGGCATTGCCCGCACCGATGCAGTGGTAGTGCTGACGACCGACCACGGCTCAATGCGCAGCACGCGCGCTTCGGTAGTGCACGGGGACCGCAGCACGTCTTCGAGCCTGCGCTACAAGTATGGCCAAAACCTCCGCTGCGAGGAGAAGGACGCGCTGCTGATTGCCGACCCGGAGGCCTACGGGTTGCCCGCGACGGGCCTTGGTCACAGCTTCGTCATCGCCCGCGAGGACTTCTACTTCGTCTATCCGACCCAGTTCAACAAGTACCAGCGCCGCTACAAGGGCAGCTTCCAGCACGGTGGCATATCTCTGGAAGAAATGATTTTGCCCGTGGCGATTATGGAATCCAAGTAGGGAAAGTGAAAAAGGTTTTTACCACGCACTCGGCGGCCCAGACCCACGCGCTGGGTGCTGCGCTGGGTCGGCGTTTGGCACCGGGTGATGTAGTCGCCTTTTGCGGCGACTTGGGCAGCGGCAAGACCTGCATGATCCAAGGCGTGTGCGAGGCTTTGCAGGTGGCCGATTACGTGACGAGTCCAACCTTTATCCTGATCAACGAATACGCCGGGCGATGCAAAGGCCGCGATTTACCCGTCTATCACTTTGATCTCTATCGGCTGAGGGGCGTTGACGAACTTGAGGAATTAGGCGCAGAAGAGTATTTTTACGGCCACGGCGTCTGCTTGGTAGAGTGGGCCGAGCGCGCCGATGGCTCGTTGCCCGATAGGTGCTGCCATGTGTGGCTAGAGCACGGGGAGGCTTGCGAGCGGCAAATTACCTTGCAAGGGGATGGGGTGGACGAAATCGAGTTCTGAAAATTGGCCAAAGGGAGGGGATTTTGCAGCGGCTGATACTGT
>JAPOYQ010000846.1 GCA_026706505.1 Gemmatimonadota bacterium | reverse complement strand
TCTTGGTGGGCAGGTTGTGGCCAGCAAAGCGCTGAAGAGCTGTTCGCAGCCGGCGAGGCCGCAGCGGCCGATCCCGCCACGGCTGACCAAGCAGTCGCGCATTTTACGGCTTTTCTCGAGCGCTTTAGCCAATCCCCGAAAGCCCCGGAGGCGCTGAGAAAACTCGCCGCCCTAGCCCAGCAGCAAGGGAAGATGCAGGAGGCCATCGGTTATTACGAGCGCGTGTTGGTTGAATATCCCGCTAGCGGGCACGGCGACGAAGCTCAATTTATGATCGCCTTTATATATGAAGAGTACATCCGTGACCTAGAAAAGGCGCGGCGGGCCTACCAGCGCGTGATTGAGAACTACCCAGATTCCGAACTCGCGACTAGCGCTCGACACCTGCTGCCCAACGTCGGACGCACTCCCCAAGAATGGGTTCAATTTCAAGACGAGGTCGTCGCTCCGTAACACGTTAGAAAATTGCCCTAGAAATTTAAGGCAGATGGGCCCAGCCGCTTGCGAATCCGCAGGGCGGTTTTTTATTGGCTGAGTCCTAAAGCACGTCGAGAATACAGCCGATGACGCAAACAACAATAGACATTCACGCCATTAGCGAGCAGGTCCAGCGCGAGAGCGCGGTGGTAGAGCGCATCTTGCGGGAAATGGACCGGGTCATCGTCGGCCAACGCGCCATGGTGGAGCGGATCCTGATGGGGCTATTGTGCAACGGCCATATCCTCCTCGAAGGGGTGCCCGGACTAGCCAAGACCCTGACGGTGGCGACGCTGGCGAGGATCGTGGCGGCCCAGTTCAAGCGAATCCAATTTACCCCCGATCTTTTGCCCGCCGATCTGACCGGGACCACCATCTACAACCAGCACCAAGGGGTCTTCATTCCCAAGAAAGGCCCGATCTTCGCCCATTTGATCTTGGCCGATGAGATAAACCGAGCACCGGCCAAAGTGCAGAGTGCGCTGTTGGAGTGCATGCAGGAGCGGCAGGTGACCATCGGCGAGGATACTTATGCACTCGACGACCCGTTCTTGGTCATGGCCACCCAGAACCCGATTGATCAAGAGGGAACCTACCCGCTGCCCGAGGCCCAAGTCGATCGCTTCATGCTCAAGGTGAAAGTCGACTACCCGTCGCGCGCCGAGGAGCGGTTGATCTTAGACCGCATGGCCAACGACAGTCAGATCGAGGTGGAGCAAGCGGTGGGCATCGATGAGATACGCCGTCTGCGCGAGGTGGTGGAGATCGTCTATATCGACGACAAGGTCAAGGATTACGTCGTCGATCTCGTCCAGGCCACCCGGCGACCGGCCGATTACGGGCTGGCCGACATGGCTCAGTTGATCGAGTACGGGGCCTCGCCGCGGGCCGCTATTTTCCTCGTTCGCACAGCGCGCGCCCACGCCTTCATCCAGCGCCGCGGCTACGTCACCCCGGAAGATGTCAAGGCCGTGGGGGCCGATGTGCTCAGGCATCGGATCATTGCCTCATACGAGGCCGAGGCCGAGGAAATCGACAGCGATCACATCGTGCAGCAGCTTTTCGACCACATCGAAGTTCCCTAAAGCCAAGGCGAGCCGAGCCGTGATTCCCAAAGAGATACTCGACAAAGTTCGCCTGATCGAGATTCACACCCGCAGCATGGTGAACAACCTCTTCGCCGGAGAATACCACTCGGCGTTCAAGGGGCGGGGGATGGAGTTTGCCGAGGCGCGCGAATATCAACCCGGCGACGACGTGCGCCACATCGACTGGAACGTGACGGCGCGGGTGGGCACGCCCTTCATCAAAATATTCGACGAGGAGCGCGAGTTGACCGCCGTGCTGGTGGTAGATGCCAGCGCGTCTGGGGCCTTTGGCTCACAGCAGCAGATGAAGGGAGAAATTGGGGTCGAAGTTTCGGCGCTGTTGGCCTTTAGCGCGATCAAGAACAACGACCGAGTGGGCTTGCTCATCTTCACCGACGAGGTCGAGGTCTTCGTGCCGCCGAAAAAGGGGCGCAAGCACGTGCTGCGCGTCCTGCGCGAGCTACTGTACTTTCAGCCGCAGGGGCGCAAGACCTCCATCGCCGGGGCCTTGGAATACCTCAGCCGCGTCCTGCACCGCCGCAGCGTGATCTTTGTCATCTCCGATTTTCTCGACCAAGACTACGAGCCAGCGCTGCGGCACTTGAGCCAGCGCCACGATTTGATCGCCGTGGTGGTGAGCGACCCGCGCGAGTGGGACCTACCCGATGTTGGTTTTATCAACTTGCAAGACGCCGAGACCGGCCAACAGGTGCTCGTCGATAGCGGCCACGAGGGCGTGCGCGCGTTTTTCGCCGCCGAACAGCGGGCCGCGGCCGAGCGCCGCAGCACTTTATTGCACAAAGCGGGCGTCGACGAAATCGCGATTGATCTGTCGCGCCCTTATGTCGAACCCCTCATTCACTTTTTTCGCGCGCGGATGCAGCGACACTAAGGAGGAAGTACGGTGATTGAAGTACGCGAACTGTCCAAACACTACGGAGATGTCGTCGCCGTGGAGAATGTGTCCTTTAATGTTGACAAGGGCGTCGTCCTCGGTTTCCTCGGGCCGAATGGCGCGGGCAAGACTACGACGATGCGCATACTTACCTGTTATCTGCCACCTTCGCAGGGCGAAGCCAAAGTCGCTGGTTTCGACATCATCGAAGAATCTATGGAGGTGCGCAAGCGCATCGGCTATCTGCCCGAACAGCCGCCGCTCTACCACGATATGACGGTAAACGCCTATTTGCGCTTTGTAGCCAAAATCAAGGGCGTGCCCAGCGCGGCTCTCAACAGCCGGATCGACGACACCATGGAAAAAACTGGCATTGCCCACCAACGCCACACGGTGATCGGCCACCTGTCCAAGGGCTATCGACAGCGCGTCGGTTTAGCTCAGGCCCTCGTCCACGAGCCAGAGGTGCTCATTCTCGACGAGCCGACTGTGGGTCTCGACCCCAAGCAGATTATCGAGATCCGCGAGGTCATCAAGGGGCTGGGGGGCGACCATACGGTCATTCTCAGCACTCACATCCTGTCGGAAGTGAGCATGACCTGCGGGCACGTGGCGATCATCAACAACGGCCGCATCGCCGGCCAAGGCACGCCCGAAAGCCTCATGGCCCAGCTCAAGGAGGGCGAAGTGCTGCGCGCCCACATAGACGGCCCCAGCGAGCAGGTGCTGGGCATGATCGGCCAGCTAGAGGGCGTGTTGGAGGTGGAAGTTAGTGGCGAGGAGGGTGCGTATGTGGTGACGAGCGCGCCTGGAGCCGACGTGCGCGACGACCTGACCCGCAAGGTCGTGGAAAGCGGTTTCAGCCTGCGCGAATTGCGGCCGCTCGACATGACCCTTGAAGACATTTTCCTGAGCCTGACTAGCGAGGAGGTAGCAGCTTAAAATGCGTAATTTTGCCGCTGTGTACACCAAGGAGATGCGCTCCTATTTCGTTTCGCCGGTCGCCTATGTGATCGCCGGCGTCTTCCTATTTCTCTCGGGCTATCTGTTTCGCAACATCTTGATGCAGTTCAACCTCTGGTGCTTGCAGTTTGGCCAGCGGGC
>JAPOYQ010000723.1 GCA_026706505.1 Gemmatimonadota bacterium | reverse complement strand
GCTCGATGCGGTCGTAGAACGAAGCGTAGAGTCGGTCGGGGCCAGCGGCGAGGTCAATCTCAAAGCGGGCGCTCGTCGCGGCAGGATCGACTTCTTGCTGGAGATTTTGGCCGCCGATGGATAGCTGTGCCCAGCCGAGGGCGAGGGCGACTCCGCCCTCGTAAGCCGGAGCTTCTTTCGGTTGGATGCCGGCGCGGTACCAGCCGCTGTCGTCGCCTTCAATCCCCGCAGTAAGCGCATAGCCGGTTTCCTCGGGCCAGCGCCGCAGCTCAATCTGGTAGCGGCCCGCCTCTTTGACATCAACGGCCCAAAAACCACTTGTGATCTGCCCGGTGCGGACCTGACGGTGATTCCAGACGGCGCTGCACGCCTCATTGCGGATGTCGTGGGTGGTGAGTTTGACGGGTTGGTCGTCTCCGCCGAGGGCCATCGGCTCGTCGCGGTCGAATTGCTCGGATACGAGATCCCACCAGTCATCGTACGCAGCGCGCAGGTCGGCGACGACGTCGGGATGCGCGTCGGCGATGTCCTGACGCTGGCCGGGGTCTGTGCCGAGGTCGTAGAGCGCGCGGCCGTCGATGAGCCGCCACTTGCCCTTCATCACCGCGCTCTTGCGCCATTTGACCGGATCGGCCACGCGCTGGGTGTCGCAGACGTTGATGCGGTCGGCCCAAGCTGAATCGTTTGCGCCGCGCAGCAGCGGCACTAGGCTCTGGCCGTGGAAGGTGCGGTCGGCTGGAACTTCGACTCCGCACAAGTCGAGCAGGGTCGGCATGAAATCCACGTAGCTAGTCAGCGCGTCGATGTCGCGGCCGTCGGTAATGTTCCCGTTGGGATAGCGGATGAGGAAGGGCACGCGATGGCCGCCTTCGTACGGGGAGCCTTTTTTGCCGCGCATTCCGGCGTTGTAACTACCCGGCCCTTCGCGGGGGAACTGGTCGGCGTCTAGCTCGACGCCGGTGGCCGTGCCGTTGTCGGTCATAAAGATGAGGATGGTATTGTCGGCGATACCCAATTCGTCGAGCGTGGCCTGCAAGCGGCCGAAGTTTTCGTCGATGTTGGTGATCATGCCGTAGAAGCGGGCGCGCTCTTCGTGCGGGGTGGAGTCGCGGTATTGCTCGACGTAGTGCGGCTCGACGTTGAGCGGTCCGTGTGGCGCGTTGGTGGCGATGTAACAGAAGAAAGGCCCGTCGGCATTTTCTTCGATAAAGCGCTGGCCCTCGCGGAAGAACACGTCCGTGCAGTAGCCCTCGTACGGGGTGGGGACGCCGTTTTTGAAATAGGTATCGTCAAAGTAGTCGTTACCCCAGGGATCGCCCGTGTTGCCGATGCCGCCGCCGGCGTGGTAGATGGATTCGGCAAAGCCGCGCTCGTGCGGCCGGTAGGGCGGGCTGTCGCCGAGATGCCACTTGCCGAAGTGCCCGGTGCGGTAGCCCGCGCCAGTGAGTGCGTCCGCGAGGGTCCACTCGTTGGCGCGCAGCAGCGAGCGGCCGCCGATGGTGTGCCAGACGCCGGCGCTGTTGCAGTAGTGGCCGGTGAGCAGGCCGGCCCGGGTGGGAGCGCAGGTGGAGCCGACGTGGTAGTCGGTGAAGCGCACGGCGTCTTGGTGGAAGCGGTCGAGGCAAGGAGTGCGGATCGCGCTGTTGCCGTGACAGCCCAAGTCGCCGTAGCCTTGGTCGTCGGTGAGGACGAAGACGATGTTAGGGCACGGAGCCATGGGCTATTGTCCCTGTTCGTCGCGCCAGGCTTCGTATTCGGCGCGGGCTTCTTCGCTGAGCGGGTAGTACTTGCGCAGGTGCCCGCCCTCGGCCAGCTTCATGCGGCTGAAGTCCTCCCACTCGGCGTGGGCTTGGGCCTTTTCGGTTAGTTCGGAGGCGAGTTGGGCTGGGACAACGGTGGCACCGTCGTCGTCGGCGACGATGATGTCGCCGGGCATGACGAGGGTGTCGCCGCAGGCGATGGGCACGTTGACTGCGAAGGGGAAGATGTTGGTTTGGGTGTGGAAGTTGGGGGTTGTGCCGCGCAGCCAAAGCCCGATGTCGAGGTCTTCGAGCACCTTGGGGAAGTCGCGGATGCAGCCGTCGATGACCGCGCCGATGCCGCCGCGCCCCATGAAGAAGGTGAGCATCATCTCGCCGAAGACGCCGCTGTGCATGTCGCCGCGCGCATCGACGACGATGATGTCGCCGGGTTGGGTGTGGTACAGGGCGTGGCGGTGGAGTTGTTTTTCCGGATCGGCGTATTCATCGACAGAGTATTGGTCTTCGCGCTTGGGCATGAACTGCAAAGTCAGGGCCGGGCCGACGACGTGTTTGCCCGGGATGCGGGCGACAGGGCCTTGGATGTGGGGGTCGCGGATACCCAAGCGGGCCAGTTCGCCGGCTGCGGTCGCACTGGAAATGGGGGCGAGGGCATCGATGAGGTCTTTGGGAGGGCGTTGGATGTCGTTAGTTTCGACCATGATATCTCCTGTTGGGTCAATGGGGTTGCTGGGGCACAAATTTTATATTCTTTGGCGTTAGAGGCAAATCTTAAAACTAGGAGGAAGCACATGACAGTGGAAGATCGCGGCTCGGCCATTCGGGTCGAGCGCCTGACGGCCATTCCGGTGGGGGCCAAGGGCTACGTGAAGGTGGAGACGAATATGGGGGTGGTTGGCTGGGGTGAGATCAACAATATGGAGACCAAGGTTGCCTGCGCCTTGGCCGAGTCGCTGGGTTCGCTCGTCGTCGGCGAAAACCCGACGCGCATTGAGCACCACTGGCAGCGGATGTTCCGCGCCCATCGCAACCTGCGCGGTGGCGGGCTGATGGTACACGTGATTTCGGCCATTGACATGGCGCTGTGGGACATTGCCGGCAAGCTCTATCAGGTGCCGGTGTATCGCCTGTTGGGCGGTCCCTGCCGCGACAAGGTGTGGATGTATCCCAGTCCCAAGGCGATCAAGGTCGGTCCTGGGGGCACGCAATATCACGCGGGGACGCCAGCCGAGGTAGCAGAGTTGGTGCAGCGGGTGGCCGACGCGCGCGCCAAGGTGGGGCCGGACGGGGCGGTGATGTTCGATGCGCACAGCATGTTGCCGCTGCCGCTGGTCAAGCAGTTTGCCGGTTATCTCAAGCCGGATGATTTGCTGTTTTTGGAAGAGGCGTGGGTGCCGGGCAACATTGAGGCCATGCACAAGCTGCGCGCGGCTGTGCCCGTGCCGTTGGCGACTGGCGAGCGCGACCGCACCATTTGGGAGGTGCGCGAGATTTTGGAGGCCCAAGTCGTCGATATCCTGCAGCCCGACTGCGGCCACGGCGGCGGCATCAGCCAGATGCAGAAGGTTGCCGCGCTGTGCGAGGCGCATCACGTGCCGATTGCCCCGCATTGTACTATGTCGTTTCTGGGCCTGACGGCGAGCTTACACGTGGCGGCATCAGTGGCGTTTTTCCTCATCCACGAGGGCTACGAGCACCAGTTGCCGGAAGGCGTGGCGCACAAGACGTGGACGTTGGATGCGGAGGGATATGCGTCGTTGCCGGAGGGGCCGGGGTTGGGAGTGGAGATTGACGAGGAAAAGGC
>JAPOYQ010000615.1:1649-3569 GCA_026706505.1 Gemmatimonadota bacterium | reverse complement strand
TGCTGGTGCAGGACCACGGCCTCGGCGATCTGGAACCCGCAGGTCAGCACCGGGTTGAGACTCGTCATCGGCTCCTGAAAAATCATCGCGATGTCGTCGCCGCGCACTCGGCTCATCTCCTCCTCGTCCAGCGCGAGCAAGTCGCGCCCCTTGAGCTGGATCTGCCCGGCCTCAATGCGGCCCGGCGGATCAGGCACCAAGCGCATAATCGAGAAGGCACTGACGCTCTTGCCACAGCCGCTTTCGCCGACCAGCCCCAGCGTCTGGCCCCGCCCCACCGCAAACGACACCCCATCGACGGCGCGGGCGACGCCCTCTTCCGTGTGGAAGTAGGTCCGCAAGTCGCGAACTTCTAACACGGGATCCTGCGCGATCATGCGCGATCCTTTTCCCAGGTACCAGCGCGGCACACCTCATCGTCGGCCAGCGCGCCCCAGTGCATTTTTGCGCCGAGTTGACGCCTAAAGCCCTCGACCAAGCAATAGACCAACTCGGCCCGGTCGATGGGCCGACCCATGCAGGACTGCAAATCCGTGCTGTGCGCTCGCACCTGCCGGGTCCATTTTTGCCGCGTGTCCTCGTCAATCCGAATAAGTTGCGGCAGGCGCTCGTGCGCCCGGCCGAGCAAAATCGACCCGTGTTGCAGCAAGCGACGTCCGTAGCGCCGCTGCGCACTGCCGACCAACTTGCGCTGCTGGCACTTGAGCTCCCAGCGCGCCGTGCTACCAAAGCAAGGACCCGATCGCAAGTCCCCAACGCAACGGCCAGCCCTTTCCAACTCTACGGGGGCCCCGAAAAGCCGCAGCCCCTCGGCCAGGCACGCACCAATCTTGCGGTGCGTAGCTTCTATCCCGCCACCAGAGACCAATACCTCCGCAGTGCAAGCGACGCTGTAGGTCAATTCCTCCCAGTGCAGCACTGCGCGCCCGCCGGTGGGCCGGCGCACTACGTCAATGCCCAGCGCGCGGCAGGCTTCTACATTAGCCTCGCGCTCGGGCTGCTGGTTCCATCCGCAGGAAACGGCCGGCGGGTCCCAGTCGTAGAACCGCAGCACCGGGCCTTGGGCCGCGGCAGCGGCGAGCACCTGATCGACGCCCATGTTGTACGCGCCACAGTTCGCACCCGTATCGACGACGCGCCAAGCAAGGCCCATTAGAGCGTGTCCAAACTCTCGAGGGCGTCCTTGGCCGCCATCTGTTGGGCCTCCTTCTTGCTCCGCCCTTGGCCCCAGCCCATGCGCTGGCCAGTGATGCACACTTCAACGCTGAAAATCTTGGCGTGGTCAGGTCCTTCCTCTGAGTGCACTAAGTAGCGAGGGTGGCCGTTGCCCATGCTCTGCGAGTATTCGAGCAACTTGCTCTTGAAGTTGAAGTTCGCGTCCGGTTGAACTATTTGGTGAAAATCCGCCAACACCGCGCGCCGGACAAAGGAGCGGGCAGCCTCTAAGCCACCGTCGAGATAAATAGCCCCAATCAGCGCCTCCAAAGTGTCACAGAGGATCGACGGCCGCTGTCCACCGTTGGCCTCGCGCTCGTCTGCGCTCAGCAACACAAAGTCTCCCATCCCAAGACGGTCCGCTTGGCGCGCCAGCGCCTTGCGGCTGACTAATTGCGACTTCATCTGGGTCAACTCGCCCTCGCCCTTGTCCTCAAAGCGGCGATAGAGGTAGTCGGTGACCAACAACTCCAGCACGGCGTCGCCGAGAAATTCGAGCCGCTCGTTCGACTCGATGCGGTCGCGGCCCTCCTCCGCGTACACATACGATCGATGCTTGAGGGCCTTGACCAACAAATCCCTGTTCTTAAAGTGGTAGCCCAACAGCTTTTCGAGAGCGTGCCGCGAATCCGCGGTGCGATCTTCTGGGGCACTCGCCGACTTGCGGCGATTCCAAAGAGTTGCAATCCAGCTCATATGCCTAAT
>JAPOYQ010000615.1:0-1624 GCA_026706505.1 Gemmatimonadota bacterium | reverse complement strand
GCTGGGGAAGGGCGTCAGCCGGTGAAGCGACCAAACACCAGGGCCACGTTGTGCCCGCCAAAGCCAAAGGAGTTGTTGAGGGCGTAGTTTACCTGCACGCGGCGCGCCTCATTGGGCACGTAGTCGAGGTCGCAGTCGGGGTCGGGATTTTCGTAGTTGATCGTCGGCGGCAGAACCCCGCTTTTGAGCGCCATGATGCAGGCGATACTCTCGATGGCCCCGGCTGCTCCCAACAGATGCCCGGTCATCGACTTGGTCGAACTCACGGCCATGCTGTCGGTGTGGCCGGCGAAGACCGTCTTGAGCGCCGCGGTCTCCTGCTGGTCGCCCATGGGCGTCGAGGTGCCGTGGGCATTGACATACCCGATATCGCTCGGGGCCAAGCCCCCGTCCTGCAGCGCAATGCGCATGGCCCGCGCACCGCCCTCGGCCTCTGGCGCCATCGCCGTTTGGTGATAGGCGTCGGCAGTAAAACCTAGCCCGAGGAATTCGCCGTAGATCTCGGCCCCGCGTCTTTGCGCGTGCTCCAATTCCTCCAAGATGACGGCTCCGGCTCCTTCGCCAAGCACGAAGCCATCGCGCTCGACGTCAAAGGGCCGACTGGCCCGCTCGGGCTCGTCGTTGCGCGTCGATAGGGCCTTGGCCGAGGAAAAGCCGGCCATGGAAATGGGCGTGACGGCCGCTTCTGAGCCGCCGGTCACCATCACATCGGCTTCCCCGTACTGGATCTTGCGCGCCGACTCGCCGAGGGCATGGGCAGCCGATGAACAAGCCGATACTGTGCCGTAGTTAGGCCCTTTGGCCCCTAGGTCCATGGAGATCATGCCCGGAGCCATGTCGGAAATCATCATGGGCACGTAGAACGGACTGATGCGCCTGGGGCCTTTCTCCAGCAGGATGGTGTGCTGTTCTTCGTGGGTCTGGATTCCGCCAATACCCGAGCCCCAGATGACGCCCACGCGCTCGGGGTCAACCGCTTCCATGTCGAGCCGGGCGCGGCTAGCCGCCTCCCTGGCCACGCAGATCGCGTAGTGCGTGAAGGCGTCGTTGCGGCGCACATCCTTGCGGTCCATAACCGCCCCTGGGTCGAAATTCTTGACCTCGGCGGCGATCGTAGTCCGGTGCTGGGAAGTGTCGAACCTAGTGATCGGCCCGACCCCAGAGCGGCCGGCTAGGATCGCGTCCCAGAACGTCGGCAGGTCATTGCCATTGGGCGCTAAGACCCCCAAGCCCGTGACGACGGCTCTGCGCTTCTGCACTGGACTGCCACTCACGCCTTGCTGTTCTCTTCTAGATATTTAATCGCGTCGGCTACGACCATTATCTTCTCGGCGTCCTCGTCCGGGATGTCGATCCCGAATTCCTCCTCAAAGGCCATGACCAGCTCGACGGTATCGAGTGAGTCGGCACCCAAGTCGTCGATGAAAGATGCTTGGGGATTTACTTGATCCTGGCTCACGCCGAGCTGTTCGACGACCAGATCTCTCACGCGCTCTTCAATAGAAGCCATGGTGCATTCCTCTTGGGATAAGAGTGAACAGTTTTACCGCTGCGGCCAATAGCCTGCGGTCTTAAAATTAGAGTCTAAATATAGGCGATGGGCAAATTCTTTTAATACCTAAAT
>JAPOYQ010000611.1 GCA_026706505.1 Gemmatimonadota bacterium | reverse complement strand
GTTCGGATCTCGGGCGACAGGGACCAACACCGTGACCTCGGACGTGGACATCGCTCTGTTCGGCGGCCGGCTGACGCTGACGGATCAAGCCCGCCTCGCCGCCGCGCTGGACAAAATCCCGATGGCGCAGTCCGTCGATCTGATGCTGTACGACTCGATTGAAAGCCAAACCTTGCGGGAACATATCCGGCGGCAAGGCATCGAGTGGTACGCGCGAACAACTCGTGACGAAGAGTGCGACACCGCCTTGGGCAGTCCGAGTCTACTCGACTGTTTGCCACCCGACTGGGAGCGCTCGACATTGGGCGCTGCCTGTGAACGTGGAGGTGGCAACATCCAGACCGGTCCGTTCGGCAGCCAGCTCCACGCGTCGGACTACCGACCAGTAGGCATTCCATCGATCATGCCGCAGAACCTCGGTGACAATCGGGTGATCGAGGACGGAATCGCCCGCGTAGGAGAACGTGACGCCAATAGGCTAACGCGCTACTTGGTCCGTGCGGGCGATATCGTTTACAGCCGAAGAGGGGATGTCGAAAGGCGAGCGCTGATTGGACCTCGTGAGGATGGATGGCTGTGCGGAACCGGCTGCCTTCGCGTACGTTTGGGTGAGAACTGTGTGTTTCCGCGATACGCCTCGTATTACTTGGGGCACCCCGTCGTTCGCGAGTGGATCGTACGCCATGCCCATGGCGCGACTATGCAGAACCTGAACACGGCCATCTTGTCCGCCTGCCCGTTCGTTATTCCGCCCATTTCCGAACAGCGCTCCATCGCCCACATCCTCGGCACGCTGGACGACAGGATCGAGTTGAACCGTCGGATGAACGAGACTTTGGAGGCGATGGCACGGGCGCTGTTCAAGTCCTGGTTCGTCGATTTCGATCCCGTCCGGGCCAAGATGGAAGGTCGGGACACCGGCCTGCCGAAGGAGATCGCCGACCTGTTCCCCAACCGGCTCGTCGACTCGGAGTTGGGGGACATCCCGGAGGGGTGGCAGGTAAGGCCGCTATCCGAATGTATTGACGTAGATAGAGGTTTGTCCTACAAGGGGTCGGGGCTATCGCCAGATGGCCTGCCAATGCACAATCTGAACTCGGTTTACGAAGGTGGCGGGTACAAGGACGACGGCATCAAACACTATGACGGTGAACACAAGCCCAGGCATGTGGTACAGCCTACGGATGTAATCGTTGCCAATACAGAGCAGGGCCATGACCGGCTGCTCATTGGTTATGCGGCGGTTGTACCGGCACGCTATGTCCCGATGGGTTTGTTTAGCCATCACCTATATCGCGTCCGTCCTAAAGGATCTGTCAACCTTGGACCTGATTTTATCTGCCGACTTCTGAATACGCGGGCCATGCACGACACCATCAGCGGTTATGCTACTGGCACGACGGTAAATATGCTGCCGGTCGATGCATTGAAGCTTCCTTCAATGGTAGTGCCATCCATGAAGGTCATGGTTAGGTTCAGTGTTGTCGCTGAAGCAGTGCGTTATCGACGGGAAATTCTTGTTGAAGAATCCCGCACCCTCGCTGCCATTCGGGATGCGCTGCTACCGAAGCTGGTGTCCGGCAAGCTGCGGGTGAAAGGCACTACAAACTTGCGGGTAGCACCTATAGCTTGACAATTTTCATTGTCCGAGTCCCTGAAGCAGCAACAGATAAGGCTTGCAGTAGGTGAACATCTGGACCGAATCGCTTTGACCTGAGACCCTGGCAGAAAACATGTCCAACAACAACCTCAACGGGTTTGAAGATCAAGTTCGGCGGGTACGGTACGCTTACAAGAACACGCAACGCCAATTTGACGAACATCCCCCAAACGACGACCTGGTGGCTGTCGCCGCTGCTATCAACGCCTGGACGCTTATCTGCGGGTGCTACATGGGTATTGAGCAGACGATGAAGCTCCTGATTCGGATGCGAGACAAAACCCCGGCAAAGACGCACGATTTGGAGAGCCTCTATTCGTCACTCGATCCTACAGAGCGGGACTTGGTTGCCACCTACTACCGCGTCTACCGCAGCCTCCACAACTTCGACAGTGGTAACATTGCCTTGGACACCGCCAAAGAATTCATCGAGTACATAGGCAACGGCTATGTAGCCTGGCGCTATATCCTGGTCGAAAATCCCGAGAAGGTTCCCAAGATATGT
This sequence comes from Gemmatimonadota bacterium, assembly GCA_026706505.1. Next base: position 1,405 of record JAPOYQ010000611.1, on the reverse strand, counting down.
CTGGGATTGATGCTCGAAACTTGGCGGGCATTGGTCGATCTTGTCAATCTCCGAGTCAGTAACGGCACCTCCTACCGGACCGTGGCAACAATCCTGGAACAGGATTACATCATGGGGATGGTCTACCGTGACGCGGAGTCGGATGATGAATGGCAGGCAGCGTCCCAGGACGAAAACAGCGGAGTTGAGTTCAAAGAACTCTTCGATTGGTTCCAACGCAAGGGAAGATTCCTGCAAGGAGGCATCGATCTTTTTAGCCATCATGCTCGGGGGACTGGAGATTCCATGCAAGCCTCCCCGGTGTTGCGCCGGGTGCTGCTTCGCGCGGCGGAGAAGGCGGTCGGCGGTCCCCTGCCGACCCGCAGACGGGCTGACATCGCCATGTTCCATCATCGAATCCGCAATGACGGTCTGACTTGGAACTCGGACAAAGGAGTGTTCGAGCATTTGCCAAGTGACAGGGTTCAATCAACGTAGTGAACTGCAATCTCCTAAGCAATCACCACTGGAGGACTTCCCTCCTATTAATACCAGAGCCCACCAAATGATCCGCTTGTTGGAATCCACCGTTGAGGACGCCGCTCTGGATTGGCTTGAAAACTGTGGCTGGCAAATCGCCCACGGTCCCAATAGGGCCCCTGATACGCTCAACGCCGAGCGCGCCGACTACGGCGAAGTCGTTCTGCAACGGCGGTTGCGCGACGCGCTGGAGCAGCTGAACCCGGATGTCCCCGTTGAAACCCTGGACGACGCCTTCCGCAGATTGACCCGCCCGGAAGGAGCTACGCTGGAAGCCCGCAACCGTTCCTTCCATCGCTTGGTCGTAAACGGCGTAACCGTCGAATATCGCACTGACGACGGTGCCATTCGGGGCACCCAGGTGCGTATCATCGACTTCGACAACCCCTCCAATAACGACTGGCTTGCTGTCAACCAGTTCACCGTTGTGGAGAACAAGCACGAGCGTCGGCCCGACGTAGTGCTGTTCGTCAACGGCCTGCCGCTCGGACTGATCGAACTCAAGAACCCTGCGGACGAGGATGCCACCGTGTGGACGGCCTGGCAGCAGCTACAGACCTATAAGGCGGAGCTACCGGGGCTGTTTACCTTCAACGCGGCACTGATCGTGTCCGACGGGATCGAGGCACGCATCGGCACACTCACCGCAGGCCGGGAATGGTTCAAGCCCTGGCGCACGATTACGGGCGAAACTCTGGCCGAACCAAACTTGCCCCAGTTGCAGGTCATGCTTGGAGGCGTGTGCGACCCCCACCGTTTCCTGGCGTTGGTTCGCGACTTCATCGTGTTCGAGGATGACGGCGGCGGGACGCTGGTGAAGAAGATGGCTGGGTATCACCAGTTCCACGCCGTCAACACGGCCGTTGCCGAAACCTTGCGGGCAACC
>JAPOYQ010000282.1 GCA_026706505.1 Gemmatimonadota bacterium | reverse complement strand
GAAGATACCCAAGGGGATAGTCTGGAGTTGTTTGCGGCCGATTTCGGCACCGCAGACGAGGAGCACGGTAGCGGCGGCGGCAAAGAATTCACCGTAGCCCACTCCACCTTGCATCCGCGCTGCGGCCATGCTCTCTGGCGACGCGTCCATTTGTAAGATGAGGGTTGTGGCCACGCCGCCGAGGGCGCACAAGGCTCCCAGTACGGCCGTCCAGTTCGACTTTTCTCGATAGAGCAGCCAAGCCAACAACAGGACGAGGGGAATTTCTATGGTCTCGATCAGGACGATATTGGTGACGGAGGTATGGGCGATGGCCGTGAACATCATGGCTGGGGCTATTGCGCCGGAGGTAAGGGCCAAGGCCGTCTGCACCAGCCATTGCCGACGAGATAGGGCGCGCAGGTGGGCGGGGCTCCACTCCCGATGATAGAGGGCGAACAGGGTTAGGGCCGCTACGAGATTGCCGGCGAAAAGCAGGTTGCAAAAGGAGATGGGATTGCGGCCGTCTATCAGGTTTGCCTCGCCGATTTCGACGAGGCGGGCCACCACCGAAGCGGCAGCGGCGAAGATCAGTATGGCGATCCACAGGTATGTGCGTCCCCAGGTCATTGGTAGTGTTTTAACGCGCTTCTTCCGCCGTCAGCACCATCTGCCCGACATCGTCCACTCGCACTTGGTACTGAGGATGAACGACGGTGGTTGAATCGATCTCCTCGACGATGGCTGGCCCTTGCACTACCGCGCCAGCTCCCAGCTCATAGCGGTCGTACACCGGACAATCGACGTATCCCTCGCTCTCGGCGAAATACACCGGGCGCTGCCCTTTGGCCGTAGCCTCTCCGGTTGCCTTTGCCAGCGGTGCCAGCGCGGGTTTGGCGATCTGGCCGATGGCCGAGAGTCGCACGCTGACTAGTTCGACGTCCTCGCCCGGCGCGCTAAAGCCATAGGCGCGATCGTGCGTGCTGTGGAACTGTTCCAATAGCTGCTCTAGTTGCGCTGGGCCCAAGGCTTCGGTTGTCAACGGCAGCGTCAGCTCGTGGCTCTGCCCAACGTAGCGCAGATCTACTTGGCGTCTGAAGTCCATTGCCGCTTCGGCCATCCCCTCGCGCCCCAGCGTTTCCCGTCCCTGAGCCTCTAACTCGCGGAAGGTCTGCTCCAAGGCTTGGGGAACTACTCGGTCCAACCGCTGAATGTGAGTGGTCGCGTAATCGTGTTTTAAGTCCGTCACCAATAGGCCCAGGGCTGAAGCTGTACCCGGACTTTGGGGGATGATCGCCACGGGAATCTCGGTCAGGGCGGCGAGGCGGTTGGCGTGGGCTGGCCCCGCGCCGCCGAAGGCTACCAGCGCGAAGTCGCGGGGGTCGTAGCCGCGCTGGACGGAGACGAGTCGCAGCGCGTTGACCATGGCGGTGTTGGCGATCTCGACAATGCCGTGGGCAGCTTCGACTAGATCCATGCCCAGCGGCTGGGCGCAGTGTTGTTCGATGGCGCGTTGCGCGGCCGCTGGATCGAGGGCGATTTCGCCGCCGAGGAAATAGCTCGGGTTGAGTCGTCCCAAGGCGAGGTTGGCGTCGGTGACCGTGGGTCGCGTCCCGCCTTGGCCATAGCAGACCGGCCCGGGATCGGCCCCGGCGCTTTGGGGGCCGACCCGCAGGATGCCGCCGGGGTCTACCCAGGCGATGGACCCGCCACCCGCGCCGATTTCCACGAGGTCGATTACTGGTGTGCGGATTGGATAGCCAGCGCCGCGAGTCGCCCCGACGCCCGTTTGTGCCGTCGTCCCGACCTCGTAGTCCTTGGTCACGCTGGGCACGCCGCCTTGGATTAGCCCTGCTTTGGCGGTCGTTCCGCCCATATCGAAGGAAATCACTTGGTCGTAGCCCCGCGCCTGCCCCAGATGCGCCGCTGCAATCACCCCGGCGGCTGGACCGGACTCGACCATGTACACAGGCTTTTGCCGCGCCGCCGCAAAGGTGTACACCCCGCCGCTGCTCTGCATTACGAGCAACTCAGCGGTGATACCGGCCTGTGCCAACCGATCTTCGATCCGCTGCAAATAGCGCGCGACCACTGGGCGGATGCAGCTATTGATCACAGTTGTGCTGGCTCGCAAGTACTCGCGGAACTCAGGCGCGACTTCTGCCGAGAGCGAGACGACGGCCTCGGGGAAGACTTCGGCGAGAATCTCTCCGGCCCGTCGCTCGTGGACGGGATTGGCGTAGGCGTGCAGAAAGCAGACGGCGATGGACTCGACGCCCTCGTCGCGCAGCTTGCCGGCTACTTGGCGCAGGGCGTCTTCGTCGAGCGGTGTCAGCTCTGCGCCGCTGGCATTGAGGCGCTCGGGCACGCCAAAACAGCGGTGGCGCGGCACGAGCGGCCGGGGTTTTTCAAACTGTAAGTCGTAGAGGGTGGGGCGGATTTGGCGGGCGATTTCCAGCATGTCGCGGAAGCCTTCGGTGGTGATAAAGCCGGTCGGCGCGACCTTGCCTTCGATGATGGCGTTGGTGGCGACTGTGGTGCCGTGGACGATGTAGGCCACGTCTTGGGCGGCGATCTGGTGCTTGGCAAGCAGCCGCTGCACGGCTTCCATAAACCCGCCGGATGGGTCTTGGGGAGTTGAGGAGACTTTGCCGGTATAGATTTGCCCGGTTGCTTCGTCAATGAGCGCAATGTCGGTAAAGGTGCCGCCGATATCGACGCCGAGTCTATAGGCCATCGCTTGCCATCTCCCGCCGCCGCGCCTCGGTCGCCGCTTGATCGACTTGCCCGGTGGCGCTGTCGATGACTACACCGTACTCGTCTCGCGCCCGCTGGGCGCTTACCTTGCCCTCGCGCACATCCTCGGCTACCGCTTGGGGATCGCGCTGATGGGGAGGGCCATAGCCGCCGCCGCCGCAAGTGCGATAGCTGAAGACTGTATCGGCTGCGAGTGCAATCGTCGTTTTGGACCCCAATTCGACGTGTTGGTCTTCGGGGTCGAGGATATAACGCGCTTTGCCCCCGGCTTGACCCCCAGCCAGCCCTTCCGGCCCCCAGCGGTCCCGATCCGACAGGACGGTAAAGGACACTTCGTGATCGATAAATCGGTAGTCGCGCCGCAGCCCCAAGCCGCCGCGATACTGCCCGGCCCCCTCCGAGTTATCTATCAGCTCATAGCGATCAATTCGCAGTGGGTAGTTGATTTCGATCTCTTCAATCGGCGCGTTCTCGGTGTTTTGACCGTGGCACTGAACGGCGTCCGGCCCGTCTTTGGTGCTGCGCCCCCCATAGCCGCCGGCCATGGTCTCGTAGTAGGAGTAAAGCTGCCCCGTGCGCGGGTCCGTGCCGCCGAAGCCGACTTGGCACATCGTTCCCTTGGTCGCAGCCGGTATCTTGTCGGGCAGCGCCGGATGCAGTGCTTTGAGGATGATATCGGAGAGCCGCACTTGGGTCTCCCAGCCTCCGACCACCGGCGAGGGTGCCGTGCAGTTGACAACTGTCCCTTCGGGAGCCACGAGCCGCACTTGCTCGTACAAGCCGGCGTTGACCGGCACGTCTTGGTCGCTCAGCCACTTGCGGCCATCCGCGCGCGCCGC
>JAPOYQ010000104.1 GCA_026706505.1 Gemmatimonadota bacterium | reverse complement strand
CTGGAACGGGATCGACCAGAGCACCATCGGTTCCTTGGTCGAGGGCAATATCACGGGCTTCCACTTCACGATCATCGACGACGACGATCTGGAAATCGGCGGCTATGAGGGTTACTGGACTCTGAGTGGGGCCACGGATAGCTATTTCCAGGGCGATTTGCTCTCCGACTTTCTGCTGGCTCCCATTGATCCGGATATCGATTGGGCTTCCCAAGCCACGGCCGAACCCACGGCTGTAGAGGAAATTGGCTGGGGCCGACTCAAATCCACGTTTGCCGAGTAGTTAGTTGCTTTAGGCGCGTAGATTGAATGCCGCCATGCCGGGCTTCCGACCTGGCATGGCGGTTTTTTTTATCTCCCAAGAGGCGATATGAGCAGACAGCGCAATGCCTTGGCGTTAGTGGGGTTGCTCGCTGCGGCGGCCCTAGCGACGGAAAACATCGTAGTTGGAGGCGATGGCAGCGGCGCGACTTGGCAGGAGGCGGCCGCAGCCGCACCGGTCATTGACTTCAGCACCCGCGCGGGCTGGATCCAGCCCCGCAGCGTAGAGGAAAACGCCAATATCGCCACGGGGATCCTCGAGCGCGGTGGCCGGGTGACTTCGCCCAACGCCCAAGCCGTTTTGCGCCTGACCTCAAACGTGCTCGAAGAACGCCTGCACAGCATGGTGGATGGCGATCCAAGTACGGCTTTTGAAGCCAAGGATGTGGTGGCCACCGGCATCCTCTTAGTCGTCGATTTAGGCGCTCGGTTTGGCGTCAATCACATTCGCTTCTTTCCCCGCCAAGCCTTCAAGAGCGACTTTATGAAAGGCTACGTGCTCTCCATCAACGACGGCGCATTCGCCGCAGATATCATAGCCGCCTCAGTCGATAAGCTGCCGGACAAGACCTTGGTAACGGTCATGGCCCAAGACGGCAGCAACAGCCGCGACACCATCGACGTGCGATTCCCCTTGCAATACGTGCGCTATATCCGCTTGGAATCCACGCAGCGATTCAACTGGGAAATCGACGAACTGGAAATTTTTGGCAGCGGATTCGTGCCCGAGGCGGATTACCTGTCCGAGGTCTTCGACATGGAGCAGGATGCGCTGTGGGGCCGGCTGCAATGGGCCACCGAGCAAGTGGGCTTGCCGCAGCGGTCGCGGCTCATCGTGCGCACGCGCAGCGGCAGCAGTCCCTCGCCGGACGACGAGCCCGATAGCTGGAGTCCTTGGTCCACGCCTTATCGGAACAGCGGCGATCCGATCCTTTCGCCGGCGCCGCGCCGCTATTTCCAGTTCAGCATGGCGTTTGAGAGCGATGGGCTCGAAGATGGCATTGCCGTGGATTCACTCGCGTTCGAAGTCTTTCGCCCGGCCTTGGCGCAGGCGATCGTCGGCGAGATATGGCCACAGGAGGTTCCCGTAGGCGTGGATACGAGCTTCGTCTATACCATCGAGGTGACGGACGCCGAGGGATTCGACCGCTTGGAAATCGACACCCCGGCTCCGGTCCGCGCCCTGCGCGAGTTGCGCGTAGATGACCAAGAGATCGAGTTCAGCGAGGAACTAGGGGCCAAGGGGCTGCGCGCCAGCTTTGCACGCCAGACCGGCAATCGCGCCCTGCAAGTGGTTTTCGACACGGCTGTGCTGCGCTATGAGACCGTGTTTACCGGACGCCTGATCGACACTACGAGAGAAGGCGCGATACCCCAAGTGATCGAGAGCGGCAATGCCGCCCCTCGATTTGCGGGAGACGATCTGAGCGTGCGAGTGCCCTTGGAGGGCCAGCGCTTGGTGTATCAGGTGTCTGCAACGCCGGCGGTGTTCACGCCCAACGAAGACGGGATCAACGATTACACGACGATTACCTACGATTTGCTCTATCTGACGGGCCGTGCACCGGTTGCAGTGCGGATCTACGACTTGGCGCGCAATCAGGTCAGAGACCTGCCGGTCGCTGGCAGCGGCAGCGGGCGGTTCCAGCTCCCTTGGGATGGTCGAGACGCACAGGGCGAGCTACTGCTACCGGGGGTTTACATCTTGCAAGTCGAAGTGGAAACCGACAGCGGCACCGAGCGCAGCAACAGCGTGGTGACCATTGCCTATTGACAAAGGATGACGCACAGTGGCCAAACGTAATTTGCTTTTACTCACAGCCCTGATTGCCGCGGCGACGGGCGGCGATATTGGCGCGCAGGGAAGGGAAGATTACGGCAGTAGATTGGGCGTGCAGCGGGGCGGTGAGGTCTCGTATGAACCCATCGGGCCGGGGGTGCTTTTCGATGCCTTAGATCCGGCCGTGCGGCGTTGGTACGCGCCCCAAGAGTTATACCATCTCTACGGCTGGAAGCAATGGGAATACACCAACTACGCCCGCGACCTGTACCAGCGCTACGTCTCCAGCGACATAGAGGGCGACTATTTTTACGACCTCTATGGATCTTTTATTAACCGCGGCTGGCTCATATACGACTGGAGCCAGAATCAGCCCCAGCAGTTTGGTAGCACGATCTTCAAGACCTCTAGGTTTAGCGCGTGGTTCAACCAACTCGTCATTGCTTCCGACCAAAAGGGGCAAAACAACTTGGCCCTGACAATCGGCAGCATGATCCGCACCACGCTGACGCCGATGACGTTCTCCAAGCCGACCTTCGACGGCATACAGGCGGACTTTCAGTCCGACAAGTATAGCTTGACCGTCTTGATGTCGCGGATTAGCTCTCCGGGACTGGCGCGGAATGTATCTGTTGAAACCACCAATAGTACCAACCTGTTGGGCTTCTACGGCACGACGCAGATCGGCGACTTTGTCGAGGTTGGCGGCCTCTATATCAATGCCCACAACTCGCAAACCCTATTGGAGAGCTTTGAGGGCAACCCGTGGACCGGCTCGTTGACGGTTGGGCAAAATCTAGAGCACGTCGGGCAGATCTTCATTCGCCTGAGCGACGATTCGCCCGAAGACCGCGAGGGCGGGGCAGCCCTCTTCTCGTGGGACATTATCATTGAATCCGAGACCGAGGTGGCGCGCGAAACAGAAGCAGGCGAGCGCGTCGTCGAGGTCGAGAAAGAGACGGTGCGGGGCAGCCAAATCGGCTTTGAGCCGATCATCGACGGCGGCTTGCAACGCCTCGGATTCCTCGCGGCCGATGGTGCCGAGCGAATTGAAATGACCTACGACTTCCGCTCCCCGTCGTACACCGGCCCGGAGCTTTCCACCATTCGCCGCGCGCAGATCGAGTTGGTGGTGGCCAACGACTACCACATTGAGATGAGTTCGGATCGCCAGCTCAACATACCCGAGGGGCAGCCCGTTTTTCTGACGGTGAAGCGGGCGGCTGGCAACGTCCAAGACGGCTCCAACTTGGGGCTGTTGCGCCTCGACTACGGCTTGCCTACGGGCAACGACATCTACGGGTTTACCTTGGAGGCGCAGGGTGTGCTGGGTTTTGATCTATACGCAGAATTCGACCGCAGTCGGCACTATCGCAAATACCCGAACCGCGCGTTTTCGACCCACCACACGGCTGCGGATCAAGCCAATGCCTATATGGTCAATCTGTCGAAGAAGAGCTATCCCTATTTCCTC
>JAPOYQ010000962.1 GCA_026706505.1 Gemmatimonadota bacterium | reverse complement strand
CTTCAGCCAAAAGTCAAAGTCGCGGTCGGGATTCAGCCGCTCAATGGGTTTGCCCAGAAATCCTTCGAGCTTGACTAGGAATTCGTACACCTCTGGTAGTTCCTTGCCGGTATCGGTGAAGAAGTAGTCTATATCAAGCTCGGGATGGTTCTGACGCATGTAAACGGCTAACGCCGCACTGTCACGACCACCCGACAGTCCTAGGACGTGCCTTGTTTCGCTCGTTTGGCTCACGAGATTGCCTCCCCTCTCGTATCCGTCGTTGGCTTCGTCGTAGCAGCGGAATCTAGGTACTGAGCACTCAACTCGGCTAAGGCGGCAAGAATGATGTTTCTTCGCTCTTCACCGTTGTCTCGCAGTGTCGCATCGACGCGTTCAATCAGTTCTCTCACCGCAGGCTGTTCTAGCTCCATGATCTCGAACTCGTCATGGACTAGTTTCGGCTGACCACCCACGGCGACAATCACGGCCATGGCGTGCCTTTTGTCTTGGCGACCCTTGACGCGAGCAAATGCCTCCGCCCGCACGAACTGTTGGGCCATGTCGGCGAGTTCGACCGTCGCACGATCAATGTCTGGATCAACCCAATCCCGAGGGGGCTTGTTGACAGCCATACCCGCCAATCCCTCCATGTCCTCGTCGCTTCCCTCAAACCGGGCAAGGCGAACGATGAAAGCCTCCAAGCGATGATCGCCACCAAGCTCGCGGATGTTGTCGGCACGAGCGCGCAGTTCGGCCAGCATCGACGGTGAGGCATTCGGCACTTGGAGCTCCGTGAGCAGGGTCTCTCTCATGCGGTTGAGCATCGTAGGATAGGCTTGATGCAGTTCTGTCAAACCCTCACGAACGCAGCCTGCAATCTGCCGGATGTCTTCCCTATCGTCAATGCCTTGAACATCGTTCAGCACCTTGGGTATGTCGTCAAAAATCAACTTGTTCGGATCGTTAGCCTGCTTGAACAGTTGCCGGATTTGCTTTGCATTGCGCGAGAGGCGTTGCGTTCGGCTAACCCAAGGGGATAATTGATCGTGAATCGCCACTAGCCCCCTTGCCACATCTATTGGCTCAAGGTGGCTGAGTGCGTTCTCCTCGTCTAGGTCTCGCACTATGTCGGCCATTTCGGACAAGAGCCGACGCGACATGTCGGAGAGATCCATCCATCGCAACTGAACGTCCACCGGATCTCTGGCCAGGTAGTCGATATCCAGATCTGATATATGTGCTTGGAAAATCCCCTGACGATAGAAGGCCAGCGTCTCTCGTTGCGATAAGAGAAAAGCTACCGCCAACACGGGGAGTAGGCCATCCTTGATACCGAGCGGCGCTTGACGCCAGACATCATAGATCTCGGCAATCGGCACCGTGCGATGGGCGTTTTCCTTCAGCAACTCCGTGGCTGCCCGCCAAGTGGGAGCCAGATTGTCAGGGGCATCGGCGTCCAGCGTGGGAGAGACAAAATGCCATCCGTCCGTCATTTCGCGGTACAACCCGGTCGCCTCCAGCAATGACGCGAATAAACCCCCTTCGGCGGGAAATCCCTCGATGCCGAGCCGCGCTTCACCTTCGTTGAGCACCATCCGCCGCAGAAGAACGTTTTGAGCAGCGACCGCGTTACTCGACGGCTTGACACGTCCCAGAAGCTCATTGTTGAGTCTCGGCGCATCGTGGAACTTCGCATCGGCAAGGTCGGAGGCGAGACTGTTGAGTTCGGCATGAGGAAGCGTTTTCGCCTTACGACGCCCTCGGTACCAAGACGCGCTGTTGAAGGCATGAGCAAGCTCACTTTCAAGCTGACTTTGAAAAACAGCGATACGAGCTTGGACCTCGATCCGGGCAACCCTGTCGCCCTGCAATTCAGGCGTCTCGTCGCGCACCCGCTCCAAGGCCAGCAGTTCACGCGCCTGAGTCGGAATACCCCAAGCGTGCTGAGACAGACCAACAACAATATCCCAAGACCTACTCTTCTGTGCGACACGACGGCATCTCTCCCCTGCCATCTCTTCTGATTCGCCTTGGGTCGGAATTGCAAGGAAGAAGCTCCCGATGGCACCATGGTGCGGCGCATATTCGGCGGCGGCGGCTTCGACCTCCACCACGGGGACGATACTTATGTCGAACCAGCGTAGAGCACCCGTCTCGTGATAATGGCGCTTTGCTACAATCGGTTGGAGCCCGGCCAGCGCATTGAGCGAAGCGAAGTCCACCTCACCTATACTCTCTAATGCTTGCTCTACAGCATGATCAATGTTGAAGTCGCTGCCTTCAAAGATCGAGTACGCATCGGTAAACTTGCGGTAGATGACGAATGACCAGCGTTGCAGATCATTCAACGCGGCCTCGATCTCTTTATTATGGCCCGGCAATGCAAGTCTCAACAGATCTCGACTTGCCCCGAGGCCGGAGCGGTCCTTGAACATATCAACCGCCGCTATCACCTTCAGCAGCCGGATATGCAAGTCCCCTCCGCCCATAGCCTCACACCGCTCTAGAGCATCCATCGCCAATGCCCAGCGATGCCCATCGGGAGAAGCCAAGATAGACGGTTCCAAGTTGATCCGCAGATAGTCCCAGAGTTGGTCGGGGCCATAGATGGCATTATCACCGGCGGAACGGAGAAAATCCTGGAACCCCTGCGGTTCCGCCGAGTTGAGGAAGCCGAAGATACTCCGCTGGTTCTGGCCGAAGCGGCGGCGTGAGATGGGACCTAGTAAACAGGCAACGATCGGATGAAGTGGCCAACAATCTTCCAGCATTTCCGCAAAGTAAGGGGATGCCTGCCGCTGCGTTCGCTGAGCCACGCCTTTGGCTAAAGGGCCAGGTTTCTTCGGGTGATCGCTTTCGATTGCGCGGCCGAGCAGGTCGATTTGCTCATCTCCGCTGGCGTTGACGACTAGGTCCACGAAACGACCTTGGATCTTCGACCACTCGTCGCGCATCTCACGCGACAGACGATGGGCGTACTCCTCGAAAGCCTGATGAAGGATACCGACAACGATGAGCCGCCTATCGCTGCGCGAAGCCCGCTCCGCTAGCTCTTGAAATAGGTAAATGTCCGATCCGTCGTTCGCCGCGGCCTCCAGAAATTTTCCCATCTCGTCAATGAATACCACCAAACCACCGCCGGCACGTGGGTTGAGCACCGCTATCTTATCGAGAGCATCAAGGACGCGCTTATCAGTCCAAGACCTTGGCTTCCGACCGGTTAGGAAATCCGTCGCCGTGATGGCTTCGCCAATCACCTGTGCCGGATGATCCCGCCGACCAACCACAGGTAGGATACGCCAGCCTCTCGTTCGGGGCGGTAAGGCTTCCCAGATAAGCGATGCTGTTTTCCGGCCTATAACAGATTCTGCATGGCGCGAGAGCTTCTTGTCCCCATTGAGTACTGCACTCAAGGCCACTACCAAGCTCGACTTCCCGCTGCCGTAAGGCCCCGTCCACGTGAATGCGCCTTGGCCGCTCTCGGCTACATGCCGTGCCATGGTCTCAAGGACCTCAGCGGAGGATCGCGGACAAATGAATCCATCCAATGCCGCCGGATCGCCAAGATCACTGTCGATGCGGATGGCACGCTGGAAACG
>JAPOYQ010000557.1 GCA_026706505.1 Gemmatimonadota bacterium | reverse complement strand
TGAGTGTTTGATTGCCACCGCAAAAATTAAGGCCTTGCCCTCATGCCTACAATAAGCCCGGTGACGCCAGCCGACGCCGAATTCTTTCAGCAAAACGGCTACATCCGCTACGAGCACTTCTTCTCCGCCGAGGAGGTCGCCTCGCTGCGCCGTGCCATTGACCACGCCATCGACACGCATCGCGCCCGCATCAGAGGGGCCGAGAATGATGGCCGCGTGTCGGAAGAGTACGAGCGCGTCTTCAACCAGATGGTCAATCTCTGGACCGACTATCCGGACGCCAAGGAGATCTCCTTCCATCCGCGCTTGGCCGAGACCGCCCGCCGCTTGAGCGGCTGCCGCCACGTGCGCATCTACCACGATCACGCGATGATCAAACCCCCCGGCCAAACGAGCAAGGAGACGAACTGGCATCAGGACGCGCCCTATTGGCCGATGGACCCGGTCGGCGCGCTGTCGGCGTGGATCGCGGTGGACGACGTGACCGCAGACAACGGCTGTCTCCACTTTGTGCCTGGTTCGCACCTATACGAGCGGCTCGAACCGATCAAACTCGGCGTCGCTGGCGAGAGCATTGTCGCCAAAATGAAGGAACAGGGCTACGACGTGCCAGAGCCGGTGACCATGGATATGAAAGCCGGCGGCGTTACCTTCCACCACGGCTGCACCTTCCATTACGCTGGTCCCAACCAGACCGCTGCACCGCGCCGCGCGTTCGCCATTATCTACATGCCCGACTACACCACGTTTACTGGGACGCACGACGCGGCTGGTGCGGCTGACGAGATGGAGGCCGGCGGCCCCTGGGATCATCCGCTGCATCCCATTCTGGCGGGCGATTGAGGCGTAACGCGATAGACTCACAGAAAAACCGAATACTGGGACGACGGCTCGCCTGAATTCGCTCAGATGATGGCGCGGTTGGTGGAGGAGAGGAGTGTGTTGGAGCGATAGCTCGTAAAAATGCTGCTTAGGAACGTTTAATCCCCAACTTTCTCATTTTGTGGTACAGCGTCGAAGGCGGCACTCCCAGCAGAGCCGCCGCTCCTTTTTTTCCCTTGATCTGCCCGTTAGTTGCATTGAGTACCTCGAGAATATAGCTGCGTTCAAGTTCGAGTAGCGGCATTATTTCGCGTTCTTGAGACTCTCCTTTAAGGCCGAGAACGGCGTTTACAATGTTAAAACCGTGTTGCATCAGATCGGCCACTTCGATTTGCTCACCCTTGCAGGTTGTGACCGCCTGTTGTATAAGATGCTCTAGTTCCCGCACATTCCCCGGCCAATCATAGGTGTGCAGTATCTCCATAACCTCAGAACTCAAGGAGGCGGGTTGCCTGCCTAGGTGTGCTGCCATGCGATTCTTGCAAAACTCGACGAGGGCCGGGATGTCCTCCTTGTGCTCACGCAGGGGCGGGATGTACAGCGGAAACATCTGTAGTCGCAAATACAGCTCCTCGCGGAAATCACCGGCCTGCACCATCGCCTTCAGGTTGCGGCTGGTAGCGGCGACAATGCGCGTCTGTGCTGCCTGCGGTTGGTTACTTCCAACCCGCTCAAACGTGCGCTCTTCCAATAAGCGCAAGATCTTGTCTTGCGTCTCCAACGTCATCTCGCCGATTTCATCTAAAAACAGGGTGCCGTCTTGGGCCTGTTCCACCTTGCCTACTTGGCTGGTAGCCGCCTTGTTTTCGCGACCAAAGAGTTCACTATCGCCCAATTCTTGTGACAAGGCACCGCAGTCGACATGGATAAAAGGGCCCTTGCCATAGGCACTCAATGCGTGTAAGGCCCGCGCCGCTAACCCCTTGCCCACACCTGTTTCGCCTAGAATCAGCACGGCCAGATCGGAGGGTGCCACCTCCGTAAGTTTGGTTTGGAACTGGCGTATGGGATCGCTCTGTCCGATCAGCACGGTCAGATCGGTAGGAGCCACCTCCGTGAGTTTGGTTTGAAACTGGCGCAAGACCTTGCTCGGTCCGACAACCTTGTTATCCCCACGGAGTGTGGCCGATATGGTCTCGATATGCGCGTCGGGTTTTACCGCAAGCTGCGCCTGTGCCGGTTCTGAGTAATTGAGGTCTCGATCTATCGCTCGGACTTGAAAGGTGTAGTCGCCTGGCGGCAGATTTTGGTAACAGGCTCGCAGCTCCCGAGTCGCGGGACCCCAGTCGGCGTCGTATCCCTGCAAGCGATAGACATAGAGCATGTCGCGGGGATGGGTGGAAAAGCTCATACCCTTGTATTCGAAAACCACCGTCTGTCCCGCCGTAGAGGAGCAGATGTCCTCTACATTCTCATAGACCTGATCGGTGGTAACCCGGATTAGACGAATCCGAGGCGGGGTTTGCCCCGGTCGGTAGCGTATGATGGACCCCACGACCATGCCCAACCAGAAGGTGCCGTCGCGATCTTCGAGTATGCGGCAAACGGGTCCTATATGAGGTGACTGGATGATCTGGAAAAGACGACCATCGTAGAGAGCCACACCCTTGTCGGTGCCGATCCAGAGGTGTCCTCGCGTATCCTCCAACAAACAGTGGATGCGGTTGCTCGGTAGCCCGTCTTTGGTGGTGAAGGAGCGGAAGGAGCGGCCATCAAAGCAACTGATCCCGCCTAACGTGGCGATCCAGAGGTTGCCATGGCGGTCTAGTAGTAGGTCATTGACATGGTTGTCGATCAGCCCCTCTTCGACCCCATACCATGTAAGACCCTCTTCAGGATGCCAGCGGGCGAAGCCGGTGTCGCTAGTTGGGAAATCGCTACTGGTCAAATGGAAATAGATTGCGTCGTTGCGCGTGGCAATCACCGTGCCAATGCGGTTGAGGGGTGTTTTTTTATCGTCTTCTGTAAAAATGGTTTGGAACTGCCCGTCCTGTTGGTACACGATCTTTAATGGGCTAGCCAAAAGCTCTTTTCTTTTGCTTATGGTATAGTGTTCCCAATAGCCGAAGATGAATCGTCCTTGCCGATCTTGAGTGATTCGGCTGATACCTCCTGCGTCTACATCGGCCGCTATGTTCTTTTTTTCGAGCTTCTGCCTTTCGTAGCGGAATAGACCATGTCCACCGCCGAACCACAGATGCCCCTCAAGGTCCTCATAGATGGAGAAACAGTTTTCGATATCAGAGCCTTTCTCGGGGTCTACGAAAGTAAAGTGTTCGCCATCGAAGCGGGCGATACTTTTGATATTAGGGTTGAGACGGGTAGAAACATACCCAATCCATATATCTCCGTGCCGATCTTGCGCGATCTGCGAGACTTCACTGACGTTTCTGGCCAGGTCCGCGCGAAGGTCGAAAACGTTGATACTATGCGCATCGTACAGCCCGACGCCGTTCCGAGTGGCGAACCAGAATTGGTGTTCGCGATCATGGAACACGGCTTTGACGGCGGAATGAGGTAGGCCATCGGCAAAGGTAAACCGGCTGAATTCGTCGCCGTCTTGGTAGAATGCCCCATGCGTAGTGCATAACCACATACGACCTTCCCGATCGAACTGAATCTTGCGCAGAGAGCCATCCAAACCTACCACAGACTGGAAGGTGCCGTCAGCATAGTACCAGCGCGTACATCGGCGAAGACTACGC
>JAPOYQ010000157.1 GCA_026706505.1 Gemmatimonadota bacterium | reverse complement strand
GGAAAGAGACGAACTCGTCGAGTACAAAGTGCGCGTCCCAGCAGGCGCGCCGCCTTACGAAAAACCGTACGCCTGTGTAATTGGCGGCGGCGGCAGCAAGCTCGGGGCCGATTTCAACCGGCGCGGCATGAAACTCTACGGAGGCGACCTCAGGCAAATTCAGGAATTCGACCTAGCTAGCGCCGCTAGCGGCGTCGTGCCCATGCGCTATGTCTGCAATGCAGTCCCCGAGCCCTTTGCAGAAAGCAGCGATATCCACACCATGATACAGGACGCCAAGGGCCGGATCTACTGGACCGCGGACGTGGGCCAAAATCCGAAGCAGACCCTGATTATGCGCTACGATCCGCACCGGGGCCAAGGCGAATGCCTCGGTTATGTCGTCGATGCGGAGTTTGCCCAACACCGGGATTTGCACAATGGCCTAGGCTCGATCCAAGGCTCGGCAATAGGGCCAGATGGAACCCTGTACATCATGGCGACCTATCCGTATTACATCCTCGAATTTCCCCGGCTGACCGCAGATTGAGAATCCATGTATCGGATAAAATTCACGAGCTGCGCCATTTTAGCTTTTTCCCCGCTGCTAGCCGGCGCTGAACCCGCACTGGACCTGGAGCGGGAAAGCGCCCGGATGGTCCCCCTGTTCGAGGCCCTACCCGTCAATGAGTGCATGGTGACCGCAATGGTCCGCCGGCAGCGCGACGGCCTGATCATTGGGGCCACCTGCGGCAAAAAGGAAATCTGCCTGTTCAGCTTTGACCCCAGCAGCACGGCCGTGAAAAAACTCGACTGCTTCGAGGCGCTGTGGTGGGACGAGCCGCGCCTAGCGCTCGGACCCAAAGGGGACATTTATCTGGGTGCCCGACGAGCGTACGACAAGCAGTTCTTCTTCGAGCGCCCGCGGCAGCGCCCCCACACCCCCGGCACATTCAGACGCCGCGACTCAGTGCCGCCACCCCACCTGACGGATCCAACAGCCCCAGGCATGCCCATCCGGCACTACTCGCCCACCGGCCGCTTGCTCGCAGAGATCGCCCTGCCTGAATTTCCCGAGCCGGACGGAGTAGGAGCCTTGGCTGTAGACGCCACCGGGCAAATGCTCTGCGGCCTTACCGCGCCCGGCGGGCGGCTTTTCACCGTGGCGCTGTCGTCCGAAAGGGAGGCGCAAAAGGATTACGGCGAGATAGTCCCCCTGCCCCAACACCACCACACCCGCCCAATCAGCAGAGTCCTGCTGGCTGCAGACAACGGCAAGATCTACCTCAGCGGCACCAGCACCGGGGCGAATGGCGACGACGACATGGGTCGCATCCTCGAACTAGATCCCCGCACAGGCGTCCTCAAGCCCCTCGATGCCAGATTGCCAGCCGTAGTGGGGCGACGGCGCTTCGCCGCCATCGACGCCGCGGTAAAACTGGACGACGGCAGCCTTCTCGCTGGCACGACCGACGGCTATCTGTTCCACTTCGACCCCAAAACCGCACTGGTAGAGGGTTTTGGCAAGCCCCTGCGGCAGCACCGCATCATAGGGCTGGCCCGGGGGGCGGATGGCCTGATCTACGGCGTCGGCGGCGAAGAGGAAGGGCTGCCGCGCTTGTTTGCCTTTGACCCGGTCCAACGCCGGATGCACCTCGGCACTTGGCCGGGCGGCATGCAGCCGGAAGGAGGGCACCAAACCTTCGGCGATATCGGCGCGATCGTCAGCACGGCCGACGGCACCCTTATATGCGGCGAGCGCGAGCGGCGCGGTTACCTGCTGTTATACTACCCAAAAGACAGGCCAATGTCCTCCGCTGCGGGGCCCAAAGCGCGCTACACCGCTGCCAGCGCCACCTCGTCCAAGTGGAAAAGTACCCTTGCGGGGGACGCTCTCACCAACTGCACCCGCGATCGTTTCATCGATTTTTCCGCCGCCTCTGGCACCCTTGGCCTAGCACCCACCTATCTGATTGCCGATGCCATGGCCCGCAGTTCGAAAATCAGCGAACCTCTGACGGACGTAATCCAAGTAAAAAAGGTCTTTGAACTGCCATCGGCGGTCGAAAAAGTCGAAATCCTCTTTTTCGGCGGGGGTGGTAGCGAGCAAACACCCATGCTCATCACAGTCAACGGTCACGAGATCCGCCATGTGCAGGACAGAGAAAAAATGCTCACGGGCGGCTGGGACCGAGAGACCATTCCCGGCCACTACCTGCAGCAGGGCAGCAACGAACTGATTTTTTCGGGAGCGGGTTTTCTGCTCATCGATGCGGATAGGCCCGGCAAAAACAGTTTCAAGCGCCTTTCCGGGGGAAGCAACGAGTGGAAGAGCGACATACTCGGGCCTGAGAACAATCTCTCGGGCGAGTACGTCGTCCGCATCCGGGTCCACGGCTACCCGCCCGAGGGAACCCTGACTTCCCCAATAATTGATATGGCCGCAGAATATGCCCTTTCCCCCAAGATAGAGGTGAGCGACCTGCGTCTGTCCGCCGATCTGGCACTACAGCCGCAGACCGCTGTCCGGTTCGCAGTGCGCACTGGCTCAACGGCCTGGTACGCGCCGGATAAATGGAGTCCCTGGCGGTCAGCCGACTCGGCCAACACCCTCCCCGGCCAGCGCTTTGTGCAGTGGCGAGCGACCCTTTCCAGCCGGGATGCCCGCATCACGCCCCTAATGAAAAAAGTAACCATTGAGGCTTCCAGTCAGATCAGTGGGGTAAATCACCCGGACATCGAGATGATCGAGGCACCGGATAATGCCATTGCAGTCTCTTCATACGATTTCGACTACGCCGACCCACACCATCCCCGCATGCGCCACCTGCGGGAAAAATACCGGCTGGAGGAAATAGTCGCCCCCGGCAAAACGGAGATGGAAAAGTTTGCCCTTTTGCGCCAGTGGGTGCGCCGGCAGTGGGAGGGATGGAACGAAAACGAGTACAATTACTGCCCACAGTGGGACGCGCTGGAGATCCTCGAACTAGCTCCGCAGAACCTGGCGCTGGGGATGTGTACCCACTATGCGGCTGTCTTTGCCCAATGCGCCGCGGCCCTAGGGTACCACACCCGTGCCCTCATCGTTGACCACCACTGCCTGACCGAGATCTGGTCGGACCAGTACGGCAAGTGGATTCTCCAGGATCCGGGGCTTTTGCCAGGACACCAAGTGGCTTTCCAGTATGAAAGGGCCGATGTGCCCATCAATGCGCTCGAAATGCATCGCAGCGCCGCAGCCAATAAGGCCGAAGATATCGATATTATTCCCCCACCACCCATTCCCATAGACCAGATGCGGCGGATGTTTGTCGATCTGTACCTGCGCTTCGGCATACCACTGCGCAACGACCACCTGTACCGCTCCGAGCCTCAAGAACTGGAACAGGGCATGAATCAGTACCACTGGGACGGCCATCTGTGGTGGACCGACAGTCTCGACCCGAGGTACCCGGAATACTCGCTCCAGACTACCCGGCCAGAGGATTTCTACTGGTCCTTGAACAAAACGAGGATCGACCTAGAGGACACCGAGACGACCGCGGCCCTGTCCGTGCAATTGTCCGGCCCCATTCCCAATTTCGCCCACTTTGAGATCAGCTTGGACGAG
>JAPOYQ010000268.1 GCA_026706505.1 Gemmatimonadota bacterium | reverse complement strand
GCACCAACAGGCGGGCCACAGTCTGCGCCTCTTGAGCCGGAGTGCCGTAGGACTCAAAAACGCCAGCGGCTAACCGCTCCAGCGCGTCGGCTTGGAATCGTCTCGTCATCCGTCCGCAGGTCTCATTCGACGACGAAGGTCGCCCGGGTCTCTTGGCTCTCATCGTCCCCAATGCGGATCGCCTTGGCTCGCAAGGTGGTCGTCCCAACTTCCATGCGCAACGGCTCGTTGTAGAGGTGCCAGTGCGGCTCGTCGTCCACGGCGTACGCCATAGAAGCCCCCTGCGTGGCGCAGTGAAGTTGCACTAGCAGCGGTCCCCGGAATGTACCGCCTTCCATCGCCGGCTCGGGCCCGGGACTATCGGTGCAAATGGGCACGCACACCGGCGGGGCCGTCTGCGGCTGTTGGCCATCGGGATACCACCGTCGCACCATTTCGCTTTCCGCCATGCGGCCCATGTCGCCTACTTCTTCCAGCCATTCGTCCAAGGCTCTGCGCAGGCGATCCCGCTCCGGCTGGTACTGGGGATTGGCCGCCAAGTTGTCGATCTCGTGCGGATCGGCTTCGGTGTCGTACAGCTCTTCGACCGGCCTCGGGTAGCGGAACATGGCCGATTGCGTCTCGTCTAACTCGTCGGCCAAGTGCAAGCGCCACATTTCCTGCACAATGGGATGCCGATTGCGGTAGGGAATCCATGCCAAGTAGGGGAGGTCTGGCCGATAGTTGCGGATGTACTTAAAGCGGCGGTCGCGTACCGCTCGCACCATGTCGTACGCCTCGTCGTGCCGGTCGCGACTCGCGTAGATGTACTCTCGCGGCGGTTGGGCTTGGCGGCCCAGAAACGCGCGGCCCTGCATGTGGGCGGGCACGTCAATCCCCGCGAGCGAGAGCATTGTAGGGCCTAGATCGACGGTGCTTACCAAGGCCTCGCAGACCTGCCCCGCTTCCATGCCGGGGCCGCGGGCAATCAAGGGCACGTGAATGCCTGAGTCGTACGGCCAGCGCTTACCGCGCGGCAGCGGGCCGTGATCGCTCCAGTGAAAGATGTACGTATTCTCGGACAAGCCGTCTTCGTCGAGTTGTTGCAGGAGCTGGGCCAACTCTTGGTCGCTGTGCGCAATATGCGTGTACATCCGCGCCATGGCTTGGCGCACTACGGGGGTATCGGGAAAATAGGGCGGCAGCGGAATGGCATCCGGGTCGAACTCCGGTTCCGGGCACTTCTCCGGCCACATGCCGCTTTCGTGGGTGCGCGTGGGGTTGAAGACCGCGAAAAACGGCTGGTCTGGGTCGGGGCGGTCGCGCCAGTGGGCGTGCGGGCCGAGCGCGTCCCAAGCCGTCAGCGGGGGAGTAAACTGGTAGTCGGTCTTGGCGTTGTTGCTGCAGTAGTAACCAGCCGCTCGCAGGTATTCCGTGAAGCACTTTACGTAGTGCGGCACAACGGCCGAATACGGCGTGGGCATTTCCGGCGTGGCGCGATTGGCGTGCGTCGTGCGCATGTGGTGGGTGCCAATGGAGATCGCGTACATACCGGTGATAATGGCCGACCGAGCCGGAGCGCAGACGCCGGCGGTGGAGAAACAGCGCGTCCAGCGGCACCCCTCGGCTGCGAGCCGGTCCAACGTGGGCGTGCGCGCCACTGGGTCGCCGTAGCACCCGTACCGGGGATTGGTATCCTCAAATGAAATCCACAGAAAATTGGGTTTGCGATCCTTGGCCATAAGACTCCTTGCCTTAATTTTTGCTGACAACGTAGCGATTCGCACCTCCCGCGCCCACCGCGCGGAAAACTGTAGCGGAAAGCGGCAAACTGTCAAGCGCGTGACTCACCTGCACCTCGGCTGTTTGGGTGCCGGGACAGGGTTGTTTATGCCCTACTCGTTGTGCATACTATGCGCTGCTAATTCTCAAAAACAAACGACGCCGAGAAGAAGCCGCCATGAATCAGAGCAGTCCGGCCACATCCTTGTGGCCGCATGCCTATCGCCGCATACAAGCACTGATGGAAGAGGCCGACGTGCGCATCGGCGGAGATCGGCCTTGGGATGTAGCGATCCACGACGACCGCTTCTTCGCGCACGTGCTGAGCTACGGGTCGCTGGGCGCGGACGAGGCGTACATGGATGGGTGGTGGGACTGTCCTCAGCTAGACGAACTCTGCGCACGGGTATTGCGCGTCCAGCTAGACATGAAGCTGCGTGGTCGTCACCTGCTTCTGCCTTATCTGAAGTCGCGGCTGCTCAACCTGCAAACGCCTGCCCGCGCCTTCCAAGTCGGCCAGCGCCACTACGATATCGGCAACGACCTGTACCGGGCTATGCTCGACCAGCGCATGATCTATAGCTGCGGGTACTGGCGCAATGCCGCCAATTTAGACGAGGCACAAGAAGCCAAGCTCGACTTGTGTTGCCGCAAGCTGGGGCTGGAGCCGGGGATGAGCCTACTCGACATCGGCTGCGGCTGGGGAGGCACCCTGCGGTTTGCGGTCCAGCGCTACGGAGTCAAAGGGGTGGGCCTCACCGTCTCCAAGGAGCAGGCAAAACTGGCGGAAGAGACCTGTAACGGGCTGCCGGTGGAGATTCGCTTGCAGGACTACCGAGCCTTAGACGAGCGCTTTGACCGCATCTTGTCGATCGGCATGTTCGAGCACGTGGGCGTCAAGAACTACTCCACCTTTATGCAAACGGTCAAACGCTGCCTCGCTCTAGACGGGCGCTTTTTATTGCAGACCATCGGTCGCAACAGCTCGGCGGCCAGCAACGATCCTTGGATTGAGCGCTACATCTTCCCCAACTCCGTGTTGCCTTCGGCCAAGCAGATTGCCACAGCCGCTGAGGGGCTCTTCGTCTTAGAGGACTGGCACGCCTTCGGCCAGCATTACGACCGGACGCTGATGGCTTGGCATGCCAACTTCAACGAAGCTTGGAGCGAATTCAAGGCCCACTACGACGAGCGCTTCTACCGGATGTGGACGTTCTACCTGCTGACCAGCGCCGGCTCCTTCCGCGCCCGGTCGAACCAGCTCTGGCAAGTGCTCTTCTCGTCCAGCGGGATCGAAGGGTCCTACGAAGTGCCTCGGTAACGGTGATTGCACAGACAACACATTCAGGAGGTCAATCTTGACCGAGACGAAACACCTAGCCATGGAAGCGCTAACCGCCGGGTTAGACGCCATTCGTCAGTCGCCCAAAGCCACGGGCGTATTGGAACTCATCGTGCGGCGGCCGCAGACCGAGGCGCGGGAAGTCTTAGACGTGGGAGAACTCGACCTAGTCGAAGGGCTGGTGGGCGACAATTGGAAACAGCGCGGCAGTTCGGGAACCGCAGATGGATCGGCGAATCCAGATACGCAGCTCACGCTGACCAACGCCCGCTTGACGGCCCTAGTGGCCCAAGAAAAGGAGCGTTGGCCCCTAGCAGGAGATCAACTATACGTTGACTTCGACCTAAGCGTGGACAACATACCGCCCGGGACTCGCCTGTCTCTCGGCGCGGCCGTGATCCAAATCACAGAGCCGCCTCACACCGGTTGCAAAAAATACGCCGCTCGATTTGGGTTGGATGCCCTGAAATTCATCAGTTCTCCAGAGGGC
>JAPOYQ010000954.1:1653-3593 GCA_026706505.1 Gemmatimonadota bacterium | reverse complement strand
GAGCAGGGCTTGTGCATTGCCCGCAAGGCCATTGATGCGGGGCTGGCCGCCGAGACCGTGGAGCACGTCCACTGGTTGGTCAAAAAGAATCCGGGGACGCGCCCCGAGCAATTGCACCACGAACTAATGGTGCACGATCCCTTTATGCACCGCCTAGTCACCGACGACCGGTTGGTCGATATTGCGGCGCAATTCCTCGGGCCTAATGTGGCCATGTTCGCGGCGCACTATATCGCCAAAAAGCCCAGCACCGGCCAAGCCGTGCAGTGGCATCAGGACGGCTCGTATTGGCCCTTGGAGCCAATGGAAGTCACTACGTTGTGGGTGGCCGGTACGGACTCGACGGTGGCCAATGGCTGTATGCGGGTCTTGCCGGGGACGCACACCAAGCGCCTGCTCAAGCGCAGCGAGATGGTCGATCTCGATAGGGATAAGTACGTCCTTGGTGTCGGCATCCACCCCGACCAGATCGACGATGCCGATGCCGTCGATCTGGAGCTGGAGGCGGGGGATATCTCCATCCACCACCCCAGTATCATCCACGGGTCCAACGCCAATACTTCGGACCAATGGCGGGTCGGGCTTACCCTGCGCTACATTCCGACCAGCACCAAGGTCACCGTGGATCGCAGCCCTTGCATCATGTGCCGAGGAGAGGTGATTCCCGAAGTGGGGAACAAGTACGCGTCGCGGCCGCAGTATATCGAAGGGGAACACATGCCCTTTGCCGGGTGCGAGCAGTGGAGTCTTCAGGCAGCTTCTTAATGGGTGCTACTCAGGGCCGTACTGACCCATGTATCCAGTCCGCGCCCCCAGGATTTCCTTTAGTTCCCCTTCGCAGGCCTCAATGGCCTCTGGGGTGGGCGAGCAGCCCGGCCAGCACTGCATCCAAGGTGGCGTAAAACCATAGAACATGGTGTAACGAGTGCGCTCCGACAGGATGGGCACTCCGGTGTGGACGAGCGCTTCTGTAAAGTGCAACACATCCCCAGCGTCAGCCGCAATCTGCACTACCGAGGATGGATCAAAAATCTGACGCCAATCCTGCGCCTCGATCTGGTGCGAACCGTCCAAGACCATAGTCCCGCCGTCGTCCGGGCCCACATCCGTTAAAAACGTGATATTGTTGAGGAAGGTAGTGTTGATGTAAGGGTGGTTGTTCGCCGGGACAATGCCGTATTTGGGACGAATACCCCGATGCCACGACATTTGCGCAGGATCGCTCAAAGAGCTGCGTTCGCTCTGGCGCTCGGGGTGGGGCAACTTGATCATGGCGTGACAACACTCAAAGCGCGGAGGCGTGCCCAAGAGCTGTTGCAAAACCGGCAATATCTTCGGGTGAACAATCCACTCGCGGAAGATGGCCTCGTGGTTGACCATATTGTCGATGTTTTTGATGTCGTCGGTGTCCTTATGCACCATGGTCGAGACATCGGCCGCGTAGAGCCGCTCTAGCGCTGCCTTAAAAGTCTCGCATTCTTCTGGACTGAACACGGCTTTCTGTAGCACCCAGCCGTGTACGGCAAAATGGTAAATCTGTGCGTCAGTGAGCATAATCGCCTCTGCTGAGAAATTTACTTGCCGAGCACGACGTTGCCGTCGGCGTCCACCTGCAAATGTAGCTTCTGGGCTATGCTGGAACAGGGGCCGTACATGACGGCGCGTTGCTCGGGTGTCATACCCTCTACGATAGCCTCGTCCCAATAGACTTCGGGCTCTGCTAACTCGATGGAGACGCCAGCGCGGGTGGCGGTGCGGCTTGAGTACTTGTAGAGGGCAGAGCGGCGCGGCGCTTCGCTTTGCCAGGGCAGGGTGCCGTGGGTTTGGGCTCCGTCCATAAAGAAGATGACATCGCCGGCTTGGAGCGCGGGCTGGTGGACTACATCCAGCGGCTCGTCGCAGGAGCGCACGCCGGCAGGCATGGAGAATTTGGCTTTGTG
>JAPOYQ010000954.1:0-1643 GCA_026706505.1 Gemmatimonadota bacterium | reverse complement strand
CCATCGCCGGCCTTGCAGTCGGCCAACTGATAGGTCACGGTGACGCCCGCGCAGTGGAACTGGCCGTTCTGGTGATGGTAGGCCACGTAGGGTCTATGGGGCTCGCCCGCTCCGTGCAGGATGAGGCCCTCGGTCCCCTTGGGACTGTAGGAGACCCAAGGGCCGTGGTCATGGCGGAAGCCCTTGCCGCACATTGCGTTGAGGCGGGAGACTACTTGGGGATGCACCAGCAGGCGGCGGAAGGGTTCGCAGTGGGGATGGGGCAATTCGAGCAGGTTGGAGAGGGTCTGTTGGCCGGTGCCTTGGAGCGCGTTGGACCTGCCTTGGGTGCCGCCGTTGTCGGGGGATTGCTGCATCTGGTCCATGCAGTGATCGATAGCGGCGTTGCATGCGCTTAATTCCTCGGCGGTGAGTACGTTGCGGACGACGAGATAACCGGTCAGATCCCAGAAGTAGCGTTCGCGTGCATCCATGTTAACCCTCCGCAATCCAGGTTTTTTGGCCGTCGGATTCCAGCAGGGGCAAATCCTTGTGGTGGACGCCTGGCCCGTACAGGACGGCTTGCTGTTCGGGCGTGAGTTCGTTGATCCAAGCGCCATAGCGCGCCTGTGGAGTGAAGTATTTACCCGTAGCTCGGGCCGCGCCTCGAGAAGCGTATTTGTAGAGCACGGAGCGCCGCTGCGTTTTGCCTTTCCACGGCAGGGTGCCGTGGGTGGCGGTCTCGGCGAAGAAGAGGACATCGCCGGTGCGCATGACGGGTTGGACGACCAATTCTCCGTACTCTGCGAGCGAGCGGATCTCGGGCGGGGTCGGCTCGCAGGTTTTGTGGCTTCCGGGGATCACGGCAAAGCCGCCGTCTCCGGGGTTGCAGTCGGTCAGTTGCCAAGCCACGGTGATGCCCCGGCAGTAGATTTTGCCGTTTTGCTGGTGATACCAAGTGGCGGGGCTAAAGGGCTCGCCCGCGCCGTGTAGGTAGTGCCCTTCGGTGCCCTCGGTGGCGCTGATGAGCAGGGGGCCGTGATCGAGGCGAAAGCCCGGGCCGCTGAATTCGTTGAGGCGAGAGACGACGGTGGGATGGACCAGCAGGCGGCGAAAGGGTTCGCGGTAGGGGGACGGCCAACCGAGCATACCGGAGAGTTGCTGGCGGCTAGCAGTGCCTTGCAGCGCACGCGAGTCGCGGGCGAGGGTGCCGGGGTAAGCAGAGATCTGGTCGGCGAAGTGGTCGATGGCCGCGTTGCATTCGCCTACTTCCTCGGCGGTGAGGGCGTTGCGGACGACTAGGTAGCCGCGCAGGTCGAAGTAGTATTTTTCTTCTTCTGAGACCGTGTAGAGGTATTTGTCCACGGCTTTGCTCCTTTGTAGTACTCTGTCCACGTTCCGATCTTCGGACGGCCAAAGACCAAGATAGCGCGACAGCTATCCTTGTCCAAGCCTTGGAATGATTGATAGGGAGCAAACCAGTTGTTAAGTATCTTTTTTGCACAGGACGACAAGATACAAGTTGCTCAGGTTGGGGCTTCGGTCCGCGCCAGCAGCTTGGCGAAGTCGCAGTTGAGGAGACGCCGCATGAAAAGCTGGAAAGGGGAGATTGGCCTAGTCAGCCTATTGTTAAGGATTGTCGTACACGCTGACGATGAGAGGGC
>JAPOYQ010000007.1 GCA_026706505.1 Gemmatimonadota bacterium | reverse complement strand
CGGAAAAATCGGTTCGCGGGAGATACCGCACTGTATGGCAGTTCCGAACTGCGGCTAGTGCTAGCCAGAATCAAACTCTTGCTACCGGGAGAGTTGGGCCTGTTTGGTGCGGCCGATGCCGGCCGAGTGGTTTTCGCCGAAGATCCAGACGATGCCGATACATGGCACACTGGCGTGGGAGGTGGATTGTGGCTGTCTTTTCTCCGACGGCGGCAGACCTTGAGCGCGGCAGCCGTAAACGGCGATGACTTGATGGGAGTGTATCTGCGCGCTGGTTTGGTGTTCTAGCTGATTAAGGAGGGTTACCCATGCTCAACAACATCATCATACGTCTCCTCGTTTACTACGCTGCATGGCTTTTAGCCCTCAGCGGAATTTTTCACCTCTTCCCCCAGATCCTCTATTACGTCGCCCGCGAGCGCGAACGCATCTTCGTAGCAAAATCCTTGGGAACCGGGGCCGACACCGTTCCATTTCCGCTCGGCAATATCGAAGAAGGAGTGGCCCGACTTGCCGATCCAGCACACACCATTCCGGTCATGGTCGCTTTGGTGCTGGCCTTCGGGGTTACGCTCCCCATTACTTGGGTCTATCGCTGGACGCGGCCGCGCAAGAAATACAGTCGATCCTTTGCCCACACGCTGCTCGTGGTGCCTACTTCCATAACGCTGGTCGTCTTTTTAGTTAAGGGCAGTCTGGCCCTGGCGTTCAGCTTGGCGGGCATCGTGGCTGCCGTGCGCTTTCGCACCGCACTCGAAGAGCCGATGGATGCTGTGTACATGTTTATGGCCATCGGCATCGGGCTGGCGGCTGGCACCCAGCTTACTACCGTGGCGTACCTCGCATCATTGGTTTTCGTCGCCATATCCCTAGGCGTGTGGAAAAGCAATTTTGGCACGCGGCCGGTCGTAATATCCGGCTGGACCATTGTTTATCCTGAAAAATCTGCCCAAGTCTCTGAAGCGGGAGACACGGCTATTACCACCCCGAAACCTTGTGACGCGCAGATCGAAGTGCATGCAACGAACGTCGAGGAGGTTCAAAAAGCAACGGAGCTGATCCTGCAATCCAGTACCAAGCGCTGGCAGCTAGCAAACGTGATCAACAATGAGGATGGCACGGTCGTCGTGGTGTTTGATATTTGGTTCAAAAAATCCGTCAATTCGCTCTCCCTTGTCCGGAATATTGAAGAAAGCGGACAAGGTTATATCAACGACGTAAGACTGAGGGGCAGCAACTCGTAACTTTCACGCGGCCCGCACCGCAAACAAATCAGCGTCCTGTAACACCACCCGCAGGCGCACCGGACGGCCCTTGAGACCAGACAAGTCACCGCCTGCTTTCCAAGCCACTGGCGCGTCGAGTTGGTCGCCGTAGATTGGGTCCATCTCCTCCAAAGCATACCCAGACAGGGGCTGTCCCGACTCGTCCTGGAGTTCCACCCGCAGCGACCCCGCCGCCGAGGTCGCGTAGTTGAGGCGCAAGGCGGCCCCTTCCAACAGCAAGGGACGGGTGAGCAATTCACCGCCTCTATACCCGGTCCGCACCGAGGCAAAGCCGTGCGGCCGCACCACCACGCGGCGCAGGCGATTAGTTGACCATCCATAGTTTTCCGAAAGGTACATGGACCATTCGTCGTCAGCAGTTTGCACCAAACCGGGAGCGGGCGTGCAACTGCGGTGGGACCAGTTGCGCTGATCCGTGCCGGGGCGCACCCAAGCCTCCATGAAGGGGCGGTCCCAGTGGACGCCGTCGCGGCTACTCATAAACACCGCGTCGGACAGGCCCGACCCAGGGTAATCCATCGCCGCGATGTCGAGCTGGCGCTCGGGCAAAAAGCGCATGGGGAACGACAGCAGGATGTGCTCGGCACCGGGACAAGGTGTAGTCGCGTTGGTGTAGAAGTGCTCCAGCGGCACGTCATCGGCGTACTGGTGGGGCTGCGGCGGCGTCCAGTGGATGAAGTCCTCAGAAGTGCAACTCTGGATCGCCCGCACCCGAGCGCCGGTGGTGTCGAAGTAGCGGCTGAAGAGCCGATAGCGCC
This sequence comes from Gemmatimonadota bacterium, assembly GCA_026706505.1. Next base: position 1,566 of record JAPOYQ010000007.1, on the reverse strand, counting down.
CAATGTGGGCGTCCCATAGGGCGACGTTGACCGAGTCAAAGGCCCCGGTGACGTCCAAGGGGCCTTCTTTGACCGGAGTCCAATGGAGGCCATCGGGCGAGGCAAAGCCGTGCAAGTTGGACTGGCCCGTGCCGCCCACGGCTTTGAAGCGCTGCGCCGGATCGGTCGCGGGATTGGTGTCGAGAAAGACGCAGAAATTGTGGCTCTCGTGGCCTTGGATAAGGACGTTGTTTTTGCGCGTGCCGTTGAATTCGACCAAGCCCAGTTCGGGCTGCGTAAAGTGGATACCGTCGGTGCTGACCGCTAGGTTGGTAGTCTGGCTGGCCGCGCCGTCGGCGTAGTCCGCGCCAATCGGATAGAAGCCCCGATAGTACAGTAGGATGCGGCCCCCATCCTGAGTGAGATTGTAGCAGCCGGTGCAGGCGTTGTCCCAGGGCTGGGAGACTTGATAGACCACTTCGCGGCGGATGGGCGAATGCAAGTACAGAGCGGCTCCATCGAGGTGTTCAACGAGAAAGTGATCGACGAATAATTCGCGGCGGGATCCCAAGGCGATAGGCGCGGTCATGGCGAGGCTCCGGTTAGGGGATGATTGAGAGAAGGCGTAGCTTTGCAAGGAAAATACTGCGCTTTATAGCACCGTCAAAATGCTGGTAGAACACGATCTAGCGTAGACCGTCGAATATCTCCCTTGTGCTGCTCCTTGTAACCGCATATAGTTACATACATGGTCAGCCAGCAAAAGCTGCTCGGCAAAGCAATCCGCAATTCCAACGGGTTGCGCTTCAACGAATTTGAAACCTTGCTCAAACAATCTGGCTGGACCTTTGACCGACAACGGGGGTCGCACCGCATCTGGTACTCGCCCCAAGGAGTGCGCTTGTCAATACAGCCTAAGGGCAACCGGGCCAAAGGCTATCAAGTCGAGCAATTTTTACAATACTATGAGGAGGAACAAAGCGATGGCGGATAACTTCGACGGCTTCTCGGTCAATCTCTTTCAGGATGAAGACGGCGATTGGTTGGCGCACTTGGTAGAAATGCCCAGCATTTCGGCCTTTGCCGATACACCGGCCGCAGCGCTGGCAGAGTTGACCGTAGCTTGGGAAGCGGCCAAGGAAAGCTACCGGGCGCACAACGAGCCGGTGCCGGTCGCCCCTGCCCGTAAAGAATACAGCGGTCAATTTAACGTGCGGATTGATAAACGCCTGCATCGACGGCTGGCAATGGAGGCTGGGCGGGCTGGTATTAGCATGAACGCCTTGGTAGCCCAAAAACTAGCTCGAGATTCACCGAGTCTTTAGTCGTGACAACGGCTCCATATACCAGCTCTTATTATCGCAAAGCAAGACGACCACCTCTGACAGCCCCAGCGCGTGTTATTCCATCACCTCGGCCTTGACGATGACTGCGTAAGTACGCCCGTCGATATTGGACCCCCCGACGATTACGGAATTGCCGTTTTTGATGTTGAGCGTGGTATTCAATAGTCTGCGAACCGGTCCGGGGCTTGTGCGTGTGATGGCAAGGTTCTGCACGCGAATTACTCCCTCGCCCTCGCCGATG
>JAPOYQ010000480.1 GCA_026706505.1 Gemmatimonadota bacterium | reverse complement strand
CGAGCTAGAGGCCGTGACCGAAGAAAAGGGCATCGAGGAGTCGCACCGGCGCGTGGAGACCCTCATGCGGGCCTTGGAAATCACCAGCGACCAGCTAGTCAAAGGCTCTTACGGGGATATTGTCGCCGCGAGCTGACCTTCCTCCACCGGCTGCTCGGCGTCGAAATCGGCCGTCACCGCGCCATCCTAGCCGAACCATAAGCGTCTACTTGGCTTCTTACTAGCGCTTGGAGCCGGCCTGTCCCTCCCCTACTCAAACAACCCTTCTACCTCGTCGCAGAGCAGAGCGGCTTCCGCAGCGCTCGCGCTCTCGGCGATGACCCGGACGATGGGTTCGGTGTTGGAGGCTCGGAGGTGAACCCAAGGGCATTCGAGCTGCCCTCTCAGATAGAGCTTGGAACCATCGCGCACCGGGTGAACATGCGCCTGGGGATAGCGCTTGCGCAGCGCGGTAATGGCCGCGTCTAGCTGCTCTGGGGTACAAGTAATTTTGCGCTTGTCGATGGCGTAGCTGGGCAGCGCGGCGATCAGTTCCTCAAGAGATCGACCGGTACATGCCATAGCCTCCAGCACTAGAGCCAAGCCGAGGGCTGCATCGCGGCTGGGGCCGATTTGGGTGACGATGACGCCGCCGTTGCCCTCGCCGCCGATGACAGCTTCCTCAGCCATCATCTTCTCCACTACGTGAACCTCGCCGACCGCCGTGAGAAAGACCGGGCAGTCGTGGGTAATAGCCGCGTCTGTAACGGCCTGCGAGGTGGAAAGCGTGGTGACGACCGGGCCGGGCTGCCGCGCCGCCACCGCTTGCACCGCCAGCGCGAGCGTGTAGTCTTCGCCCACGGGTGTGCCGCTCGAATCGACCAACGCGACGCGATCAGCGTCCGGGTCGATGGCAAAGCCAATGGCGCAACCGCCGTCGCGCACGGCCTGGCCGAGTTGGACGAGATTGGCGGGCACCGGCTCCGGGTCGTGGGCAAAATCGCCGTCGGGCCGCGCATTGATAAGCGTGGCTTCGACACCCAAGTCGTCCAGTAGGCTTGGAACCACCAAGGCCCCCGTGCCATTGCAGGGATCAACAGCCACCTTGAACCCGGCTTGGCGAATGGCGTCGGCATCGACGTAGTCCACAATCTGCTGGACGTGGCGTGCCACCACGGTGTCTGAGTCGATCGTTTCCATCGCACCGGACGCGGCACAGCGAAACTCGCCCGCGTGGAAGAGGGCTTCGACGCGCGCGCCCTCTTCCGCATTGAGAAAGACGCCGTCGGCGCGCACCAGCTTGAGGCCGTTCCAAGGGGCCGGGTTATGGCTGGCGGTGATAATGATCGCACCCTTGGCATTGAGCGCAGAGATCATCAGCTTGGCTCCAGGCGTAGAGCACATGCCCAAATCGACGACGCGGCAGCCCGTCTGACGCAGAGCGACGGCCGCCGCTTGGGCAAAATCCCCTCCAGACGGGCGCGTATCGCGGGCGAGGACGACGGTGTCACCCGGCGTCAAGGTAGTGCCAAAGGCCGCAGCAAAACGGGCGACGACCTCATCGGTGAGCGACTGGCCGACGAGGCCGCGAATTCCAGAAATGCTGACGATGAGCGGAGCATTAGACATAATTTTCTTTCTCAGAGCTTTTCGACGACAAGGGTAGCGCGGCGTTGTACCCCCAATTGGCGGGCAGCATTGCCGCAGTTGACCGCAATTTCCAACAAACCAGCGCTGCCGATCAAACCAAGGGGCTCCCCCGGCTCGACATCCTCGTACGTGCGGCAAAGTTCCGTAAACACATGCCCGCCGAGGCGGATGTGCAGCGCAGAGCCCCACGGCGCAATGTCGGCGGCCGCAATGTTGCTTACCAGGTTGCCAAAGCCGTCGATGTGGACGATGTGGCCGGCAATGCGGTCAGCCGATTTACAAGGTGCGGATTCGGCCAAGCGCACCGGATCGGCCACCAGCGGGCCGACGTTAGCAAGGGCCAAGCCGCGGCAAAGATGAGCAGCCAGCGGAGCAAAAAGGTCGCGGCCGTGGAAGGTGCTACTCGGATTGGGCCGGCCGAGGTCGGGCCGGGCGATCTCGTGCACCCGGCTATCGGCTCGGTCGAGGACGAAGCTGAAGAGGCCATTGTCCGGCCCCACCCACAAGTGGCCGTTGCTCTGGAGAGCGAGGGGACGTCGCCGCGTACCTACGCCGGGATCGACGACGGCTAGATGCACGGTGCCGGGTGGGAATTCGCGCGCGGCGTGGCGCAGGACAAAAGCGGCGGCGAGCACATCTTGAGGCGGAATCTGATGGGAGATATCCACGAGTTGGGCCTCCGGTGCGATGCCCAGAATGACCCCCTTCATCGCGCCGACATAGTAATCGCCCCAGCCAAAATCCGTCGTCAGCGTGACGATTGGGGCCGCACGCCGCATGAATTTATTCTGCATTTTGCACGCATACCTCCCGCTTTCCAAGTATAGCGACATATCCAATTCGCCGCTTGCGTTCCTCGGTTGATACCAAGCGGCTCGGGCCTTAGATTTGCCGCTCAAATCACCCCTGCCCTTTGCAGCGTACAGTCCGGCCCCAGTGGGGGCCGCAAGGAGGATCGCCATGGCCGTCAAAAGCCACATGGAAATAGCGCCCGGCCTCAAGGTCGCGGCCCAAATGTCCCCTGAGCCGAGCGATGAGGAAATGGCCTTTGTGCGGCAGATGGGCGTAGAATACGCCGTGACTTGGATCGATTCGGCCAAGGCCAGCCCCGAATATTATCGCAGCCGCCGGGAGCACTTTGCCCGCGGCGGCATCCAGCTCTACGGCTTGGGCAATGGCAGCGTCCACAACGTGGACGCGATCACCCTCAACCTGCCCAACCGCAACGAGAAAGTCGCCGAGTACAAGGCGCACATCCGCAACCTAGGCCAAGCCGACATTCCCTATACGACGTATGCCCACATGGCCAATAGCGTGTGGAGCACGCCGCCGGAGCAGACCCGGGGCGGCTCTAGGGCACGGGCCTTTGACATGGCGCGGCTCGCCGAGGCTTCCGGCGGCGGTTTTACCGGCGAGGGGCTGACGCACGGCCGCGAATACACCGAGGAAGAGCTGTGGGACAACTTCGCCTCTTTTGCCAAAGAAATCGCGCCCGTCGCCGAGGAAGCCGGCGTCCGCATTGGCATTCACCCGGACGACCCGCCCGGAGTGCCGTTGGGCGGCGTGCCCCGACCCATTTTTAGCAGCTTTGAAGGATACAAACGCGCCCTCGAAATCGCCGACAGCCCCAACGTCGGGATGTGCTTGTGCATCGGCTGCTGGCTGGAGGGCGGCGAGGCCATGGGCCGCGACGTGGTGGAGACGATCCGCTACTTCGGCGGGCAGGGCAAGATATTCAAAGTCCACTACCGCAACGTTGACCAGCCGCTGCCGCACTTTGTCGAGACCTTTGTCGACGACGGATACTTCGACATGTACCAGGCCATGCGCGCGCTGGCCGAAGTCGGCTACGACGGCACCTTGATCCCGGATCACATCCCGCAGATGGGCGACGACGGGCGGCTGGGCACGGCTTACACACTGGCTTACATGCGCGCCCTGCAAAAAAGGGCCGAAGAAGAAAGGAGCTAGACATGCTGAGCA